>NZ_JBNNWE010000007.1:0-105634 GCF_050280905.1 Pseudomonas sp. NPDC086278 | reverse complement strand
TCCCACACGTGCTTCAAGCACCGCGGACTCACAGCTTGCCATCCACCCCTCTCACCCCAAAGTTTATCCCCTGCCCAAGACACAAGCGGGCTTGCTCGCGAAGGCGGTGTCTCAGCCAAATTGATGTTGACTGAGGCGCCCCCTTCGCGAGCAAGCCCGCTGCCACACTGACCGTGCATGGCTATAATCCGCACGCTTGCCCTTTATCGAGACCCGGTATGACCGCTATCCACATCAAGTTCCCCTCCCTGACCCTCAAGGCCGGCCCGCGTGCCTTCGCGCGCATCCGTGAAAACGGCTTGAGCGCCGCCGACGTCGGCACCCTGCCCGGTGCCGCCGGTGGGCCGAAGGCGTTGGGGATTCAAGGTCTGGACCTGGCGTTGTTCGGCGAATGGCTGCCAACGGCACCGCGCGAGCGTTCGCTGATTGGTGCGTCGGTCGGTTCCTGGCGCTTCGCCAGCGCCTGCTTGCCGGACGCCGCCGAAGGCATCCGCCGGCTCGGTCACCTCTACACCGAGCAGAATTTCGCCAAGGGCGTGACCATGGCGCAGATCAGCCAGAGTTCGCAGCGCATGCTCGATGAACTGCTCGACGGCCGCGACGCGGCGATCCTGAGCAACACGCATTACCGACTGAACATCATGGTGGTCAAAAGCCACGGTTTGCTGGCGGACGACCATCGCGGCCGGCTCGGTTTGGGCCTGTCGTCGGTGATTGCCGACAACCTGCGCGGTCGCGCGCGGCTGTCGCGGCATTTCGAGCGGCTGATCATCCACGACCCGCGCCTGGCGCCGCCGGTCAACGCGCTGACCGATTTCCCGTCGCGCTTCGTCGCGCTGAACGCCGGCAACCTGCGCCAGGCCCTGCTCGCCTCGGGCTCGATTCCGATGGTCATGCAAGGCGTTCGGGATTTGCCCGGGGCCGGTGCGGGGACGTTCCGCGATGGCGGGTTGCTCGACTATCACCTGGACCTGCCTTACAGCGGCGATGACATCGTGCTCTATCCGCATTTCACCGACCGGGTGATTCCCGGCTGGTTCGACAAGACACTACCGTGGCGCCGCGCGTGCTCCGCACGTTTGCAGAATGTCCTGCTGTTGGCGCCGTCGAAGCAATACCTGGCGCGTCTGCCCTACGGCAAACTGCCGGACCGTAACGATTTCAAGCGTTTCATGGGCGATGCGCCGAGCCGCCAGAAATACTGGCGCGCGGCGATGGATGAAAGCCGTCGCCTGGGGGACGAGTTCCTCGAACTGGCCGCCAATGGTCGCCTCGGCGAGCGCTTGCTGACCCTTTAGTCAGTGTTTTGCCCGCCGCTCTGGTAAACTCGCCGCCTGCCCACATCGCCGCGGCGATCGCCACCTGACAGAGCTGAAAAATCACTGTGGAAATCTTCAAGGAATTTACGTTCGAATCCGCCCACCGCCTGCCCCACGTGCCCGATGGTCACAAGTGCGGTCGCTTGCACGGTCACTCGTTCAAAGTGGCGATTCACCTGAGCGGCGACCTCGATCCGCACACTGGCTGGATCCGCGACTTCTCGGAAATCAAGGCGATCTTCAAGCCGCTCTACGAGCGCCTGGACCACAACTACCTGAATGACATTCCCGGTCTGGAAAACCCGACCAGCGAAGTGCTGGCCAAGTGGATCTGGACCGAGTTGAAGCCCCTGCTGCCGGAACTGAGCGCGATCCGCATCCACGAGACCTGCACCAGCGGCTGCATCTACCACGGCGAGTAAGCCAACCCCACAGACAACGCAAAACCAGGGTGGGAGCGGGCTTGCTCGCGAAGAGGGCGTGTCAGGCAACAAAGATGTCAATTGACCCTCCCTCTTCGCGAGCAAGCCCGCTCCCACAAGAGAAATGCGTTTCGTCAGTGATATGGAAAACCACCCTCAGCGGTGGTTTTTTTATGCCTATGCTCTTCTGGCTCGCCCCCGCCAAAAGGACACGCACATGGCTGACTGGCTGCTGGACCGCCAATACCGCTTCAACGGGCACCGCATTCACTACGCCGTCCACGGTGACGGCCCGCCGCTGGTGTTTGTGCATGGCACACCCTTCTCGTCCTTTGTGTGGCACCGGATCGCGCCGCATTTCATCGCCACACACCGCGTGCATTACTACGACCTGCTGGGCTATGGCCAGTCCGAGAAAATCGACGGCGATGTGTCACTGGGCGTGCAGAACGATCTTCTGGCGCATCTGCTCGATCACTGGGGGCTGGAGCGACCAGACGTGGTCGCCCACGATTTTGGCGGCGCCACCGCGTTGCGCGCGCACCTGCTGAACGGCAAGGATTACCGCAGCCTGACACTGATCGATCCGGTGGCGCTGACGCCGTGGGGTTCACCGTTCGTTCAGCATGTGCGCCAGCATCAAGCAGCGTTCAGCGGCGTCCCGGACTACATTCAAAAGGCCATTGTGCCGGCCTATATTCGCGGGGCGATCAAGCGCGACATCTCCGCTGAAGAACTCGCCGCTTATGTACAGCCGTGGCTGGGGGAGCCGGGGCAAGCGGCGTTTTATCGGCAGATCGCGCAGATGGATGAGCGTTATACCCGCGAGGTTGAAGCCCTGTACCAACAGCTCCGTTGCCCGGTACAAATCTTGTGGGGCGAGGATGATCAGTGGATTCCCATCGAACGCGGGCGGGCGCTGCATGAGCTGATGCCGGGGTCGCAGTTTCACCCGATTGCCAATGCCGGGCATCTGGTTCAGGAAGATGCGCCCGAGGCGATTGTCGCGGCGTTGCTGAGGTTTTTGCTTTGAAGCAAAACCCGTAAACCCGATCCACTGCGGACGTGTCGGCGCTCGTCATCTGCCACTGGCAAGGATTGCCACTGCCGCGCTAACGTAGAGTCATCGCTCCAAAACGCCCCCGCTCCGTTACAAAACCAAAGGATCGCCTGATGCACATCATCAACGCCCGCCTGCGCAACCAAGAAGGCCTGCATGAGTTGCACCTGGAAAACGGCCTGATCAGCAACATCGCCCGTCAGACCGAAGCCCCGACCCTGGGCCCCAAAGACCTCGACGCCGGCGGCAATCTGGTGGTGCCGCCCTTCGTCGAGCCGCATATCCACCTCGACGCCACGCTGACCGCTGGCGAGCCGCGCTGGAACATGAGCGGCACGCTGTTCGAAGGCATCGAATGCTGGGGCGAGCGCAAGGCGACGATCACCGAAGAAGACACCAAGACCCGCGCCAAAAAAACCATCCGGACCCTCGCCGCCCACGGCATCCAGCACGTACGCACCCACGTCGACGTCACCGACCCGCAACTCACCGCGCTGAAGGCCATGCTGGAGGTACGCGAGGAAAGCCGTCACCTGATCGATATGCAGATCGTCGCGTTCCCGCAGGAAGGCATCGAGTCGTATCGCAACGGTCGTGAGCTGATGGAGGAAGCGCTGCGCATGGGCGCCGATGTGGTGGGCGGCATTCCGCACTTCGAATACACCCGCGACCAGGGCGTCAGTTCGGTGAAGTACCTGATGGACCTCGCCGAACGTACCGGTTGCCTGGTGGACGTGCATTGCGACGAAACCGACGACCCGCACTCGCGCTTTCTGGAAGTGCTGGCGGAGGAAGCGCGCAGCCGCGACATGGGGTCGCGCGTCACCGCCAGCCACACCACGGCGATGGGTTCTTACGACAACGCTTACTGCGCCAAACTGTTTCGCCTGCTCGGGCACTCGGGCATCAGTTTTGTCTCCTGCCCGACCGAAAGCATTCACCTGCAAGGGCGCTTCGACAATTTCCCGAAACGCCGGGGCGTGACGCGAGTGAACGAGTTGCTGGAAGCGGGGATGAACGTGTGTTTTGGCCAGGATTCGATCGTCGACCCGTGGTATCCGCTGGGCAACGGCAACATCTTGCGGGTGCTCGAAGCCGGTCTGCACATTTGCCACATGCTCGGCTATCGCAACCTGCAAAGTGCGCTGGACCTGGTCACCGATAACAGCGCCAAAGCGATGAACCTCGGCGACCGCTACGGGCTGGAGCGCGGACGGCCGGCGAATTTGCTGATTCTGTCGGCGGACAGTGACTACGAGGTCATTCGCAGTCAGGGCTTGCCGCTGTATTCGGTGCGCAATGGCAAGGTGCTGATGAAGCGGACGATGCCGGTGGTGGAGTTCAGTGAGCTGGGCTGAGATCCAGGTTTAACGGGATGTCCCCTTCGCGAGCAAGCCCGCTCCCACAGGTTGACCGCGTTTTCTGATGGCGCGTGGTTAACCTGTGGGAGCGGGCTTGCTCGCGAAAGCAATCTCGAAATCCCCCATCAACCGCGCCGTACCAAACAGCCTGTCCCGCCACGCCGCACACGCCACCGCACTGGCGCTGAATGGGGCGCGTACTTCAGGCGTCAACGTCCGGCGAGGAAATACCGTCCCGGCGTCACGCCAAACGCGCGACGGAACATGGCAATGAACGCGCTGACATTTTCGTAGCCAAGGTCCAGCGCGATCGTCGTCACCGGCACGTCGGCGGCGAGTAATTCCAGGGCCCGCAGCAGGCGTGCGCGCTGACGCCATTGACTGAAGGAGAATCCCGTTTCACTGACGAAACGCCGGGCCAGGGTTCGCGCGGACACACCGCCCCAGTGCGCCCACTGCGCGAGCGAGCGGGTGTCGGCGAGGTGGTCGGCCAGCGCCGCAGTAATGCGGCGCAAGCGCGGATCGAGCGGCAGTGGCAGACCGAAGGGCTCGGTGGGCAACGCAGCGATTTCATCGAGAATCAGTTGGGCGATCCGCGCTTGTCGCTCGTCAAGGGTCTGCCCGCTCCAGGTCGCGGCGCGGTCGACAGCCTCGCGCAGCAAGCCCGAGGTCGCGATGACGCAAGGCTGCTCGGGCAAACCGACACAGGCCGGCGCCGCCACGTAGACACTCCAGCCGTGGAACGGACCGTGGGAGCGCAAGCCGTGCAGGCAGTCGGGCGGAATCCACACCGCGTGGGTGGCGGGCACGACCCAGTGGTGAGCCGCCGCCTCTACCGACAACAGCCCTTGCCGAGCCCCCAGTAATTGCCCGCGACCATGGCGGTGCGCTGCACGGGTCCGCGCAACGCTGCTGTTCTGGATGGCGACAATCACTACTGGCCCCGTGGCCGCTTGCGCTTGTTCAGTCGATATCAACGGTTTTGTCATTGGCAGTTTCACAGTATCGAATGACCTGGATAGCGCAGTTTAGCCATCAACTGCGCTTTAGTCTGGGCACTCATTTCACTGGAGTCTCAACCATGCGCGCCGAAGACCTGCTTCCCGACCATCTCGACCACGGCCCATTCAATGGCACTACCGTGCGTAAAGGTACGGTCGGGGCCTTTCTGATCAATGCCCGAATGTTGATCGATCCCTGCACGCCCGAGAGTCAACGCGCTGTCGCGACCCTGGACATCCTGCAGGCGTTGCCGGCCCTGCGGGCGCTGGGACTGTTCGACCTGATGGAGGTGCGTGACCCCGTTATTCGGGCGTTATGCGAACGGGGGCAAAACCCGCAAGATATTCAGTTATAAAACTCACGACTGTTATTTCAAAAAAAATTGCAAAACTGTCATTTTTGACAGCAGACAAGTCTTCGAGCACCGCCCAGAGTGAAACTCCTGAATCGCGTTCGGAGGCAGGTCATGAAACGGACCTCCCTGCTGACTTTGCTGGTTGCCCTGGCACTGTGCTGCGCAGCCATCACCGAACAAAACATCACGCCGCGCAAGGCTGACGCGGACGAAAGTCGGTCAAGAACCGCAGATGCAACGACGGTCGACGCGCTGGTGACAAACCATGAGCCACTGTTCCTCAGAGACCGCAACAAAGGGCCTCAGTCGTGCCGCTCCTGCGATGGAAGCAACGCCATGGGGGATGGCAACGCCAGGCTGAATACCGGCAGTGCGCGTGTATTCGAAACCTTCAATGCTGAATGGATCAATCTGCGCGAGCAGTGAGGCGCCCGGCGAGACGTATCTGGGGCACTCGGTTCCAGCGCGGTGAAAAATCGTCAAGGTCGCGGGACGCTGCCTGATATGCAAGGATGTTGCCCAGCCTTCTGTCAGCAACCCGCAACGCCAAGGATTTTTCATGACTGCCCTCAACACTTCAGTGCCTGTCGTCCCCGGCCGGCTGGAGCAGATGTCCACCCGCATCGCCTTCTTCATCGCCGGTTTAGGCATCGCCGCCTGGGCGCCGCTGGTGCCTTACGCCAAGGCCCGCGCCGGGCTGGCTGAAGGGACACTCGGTTTGTTGCTGTTGAGCCTCGGCATCGGCTCAATCCTGGCGATGCCGGTGGCCGGGATACTGGCCTCGCGGTTCGGTTGCAGGCGGGTGACGGTCGGCGGCACCTTGCTGATTTGTGCGGCGTTGCCGTTGCTGGCGACGGTGTCGTCGGTGCCGGCGTTGATCGCCACGTTGTTCATCTTCGGTGCCGGGCTTGGCACGGTCGATTCGACGGTGAACCTGCAAGCGGTGATCGTCGAGCGCGCCAGCGGCAAGAACATGATGTCGGGGTTTCATGGCTTGTTCAGCCTGGGCGGGATCGTCGGCGCGGCGGGCGTCAGTGCCTTGCTCGGGCTGGGGCTTTCGCCGTTGGGCGCGATGCTGGTGGTGGTTGTGGTGCTGATGCTGGCCTTGCTCAAAGCCACTCCGCACCTGTTGCCCTATGGTCGTGAAAGCAGCGGCCCGGCATTCGCCGTGCCGCATGGCATCGTGCTGTTTATTGGCGGCATGTGCTGCATCGTGTTCCTGGCCGAAGGCGCGGCGCTCGACTGGAGCGCAGTGTTTCTGGCGCAGGAACGCGGGATGGATACCGCGTACGCAGGCCTGGGTTACGCCGCGTTTGCACTGACCATGACCATCGGACGCTTGACCGGCGACCGGATTGTCCGGCGCCTGGGTTCTACGAGGGTGATTGTGTATGGCGGCTTGACGGCCGCTGGGGGCCTGATGCTGGCGACACTGGCCCCGGCGTGGGAAGCGGCGCTGCTCGGCTATGCATTGCTCGGGGTCGGCTGCTCGAACATTGTCCCGGTGCTGTACACCGCCGTCGGCAATCAGACAGTCATGCCCGAACACATCGCCGTGCCGGCCGTCACCACGATGGGCTATGCGGGGATTCTCGCGGGGCCGGCGGTAATCGGCTTTATCGCCCATGGCAGCAGTTTGAGTTTTGCGTTCGGGTTGATGGCGCTATTGCTGGTGGCCGTGGCCATCGGCGGCAAAGTGTTGAAGGTTTAAATTGTGGCGAGGGGGCTCGCCCCCGTTGGGCTGCGTAGCGGCCCCAAAAGAATCTGGCAACAACGCAGAGTATGCGACTGCTGCGCAGCCGAACGGGGCAAGCCCCCTCGCCACAGGTCTGTCTCACCCAGCTTCAGATTCGACAGCTGCGGCCCGAAGTCATACCCGCTGCGCACGTTCCAGGTCACGTAACCCGGAACGTCGCCGTACTGCGCGTCCGCCGAACCCTCAGTGATGTAGTTGCCGTTGAAGCTGCCATCGGCATTCACGCCCGTGCCCGGTGAACGTTGCCTGGACTGGGCGAACGCATCGAGGTTGTAAGTCCAGCGGTTGATGCCGTAACGCAGCCCGGCGCTGGTCCGTCCAGTCGCCAGTGGTGGGGTGTATGCCTGCGTCTACTGGGTTGCGCCCTTGCGACTCAAGGCACCCAGCCGGGTCGAAACAGACTGCATGTCCTGACCCAATTGGCGCAGCACACTGGCATCGCGCGCGCCGTCCTCGCTGGCGGTATGGATACGCACCGCCAGCTCGTTGATCTCGTGGGTCACATGGCTTTGCTGCTGCGCCGCGACAGCAATCTGACTGGCGCGCTGGACGATGTCATCAAAACTGTTGACGGTCGTGCCGAGCGTGGCGGAAACGATCAATGCCTCCTGTACCGATTCGAGCGTGCGTTGCGCGCCATTTTGCATGGTCGTCACCGCATTCTTCGACTCGTGCCGCAAATGGCTGATCATGTCCTGGATTTCATTGGCAGAGTTCTCGGTGCGACCGGCCAGGATGCGCACTTCATCGGCGACGACCGCAAAGCCTCGACCTTGCTCACCGGCGCGGGCGGCTTCAATCGCGGCGTTCAGCGCCAGCAAGTTGGTCTGCTGAGAAATCGACTTGATCACCTCCAAGACCCCGCCGACCTTTTCGATATCGCCACCCAACCGGGTAATCGCTTCCGCCGCGCCGGCGATGTCACCTGCCAGCCCCTCGATGGACTGACTGTTGCGGTTGACCTGCTCTCGCCCTTTTTGCGCCTCGTCCAGCGACAGGCGCGCGGTACCCGAGCAGTCGGTGGTATTGCGCGCCACCTCGCCCGCACTGGCGGCCATCTCGGTCACGGCCGTGGCGAGCAAGGCATTGTCTTCACGTTGCGTTTCCGCACGTTCAGCCAGGCGACTAGACAGCGTCGCCAGCTCGTTGGCCTGGCGCTCCAGAGACTCCGACTCATCCGATATGCGCCGCAGCATCTGGCGAAGCGACCGGGTGTAGCTGTTGACCGCGCCACGCAGATCGCCAATTTCATCGCCACGACGGATCTCAAGCTCCGCGCTGATCTGCCCCTCGCTCCCCAGGCGTTCGATTTGCGTGGTGGTCTCCTGCAACTGGTCAATCAGGCGCTTACCGGCCAACCAGGCCAGGCCGAGCAGAATGGCCAATAGCGGCAACAGCCAAAACAGAATCTGCGCCGTCAGTTGATTGGCCAGGCCAACCACACGATCCTCCGGCGTGACCAGTGCCACACGCCACCCCGTTCCTTCCATGGTTTCCAGCGTGACATAGGCCGGCCCATTGAGGCGGGCGTCGTGCGGCAGAAAGAGCGTGACCGGTGCGGTCGATTTGTTCGCCAGCGCGGCAGAAATCGGCTGCAGCCAAGGATTGTCCTGCAGCAAACCGGCCACCGTCGGCAAGCCTTTGGTGCTGTTCGCATCGGGGAAATAAAGCAGGTTGCCCGCCTGGTCGACCGCGAAGGCATAGCCACCGGTCACGTTGCCCTTGGCTTTGAGAAACGCGGCCAGGCCATCGAGCTTCAGGTCGATGGTCGCGACACCGGCAAAAGCGCCCTGGGCGCGATAAGGAACGCTGCAGGTGGTCATGGCCACGCCGCTGACGGGGTCCTGATAGACATCCGACCAGACGCAATGCCCCAGGGGCGCAGTCTTGCCGCTCACGTACCAGGATTCCGCGTGATAAGGCGCGGTCTGAGCGGCGTTGTATTCGTCGGAATAATCGAGTGTGTTGCTCGCATTGCGCGACCAGAAGAAGCTGCGGCGCTCAATGCCGGGGCCAAACGCATTGGGTTCAGGCCACAAGCCCCCGCCAGCGATGGCCGCGTCGCCCTGGCTGTCGATGATATGAGGGAAATTGGCCTTCACCAGGCTTTCATCGTGCGGCAGCGTTTCAGCCAGATGGGCCATCGCCACCGTGGTGCCTTCAATGCGGTTCAGCTGCGACACCAACTGGCGAGAAATCGCACTGGCCGACTGTTCTGCCGCCTCGGTGCCAGTCGCTATCAGCTCGGGTTTCCCGCCTAGCGTCATCACGGAAAAAATGGCCAGCGCTGTCAATGTCAACAGGCACAGAATGCCCAGTGTCATTCTTCCGGCGATGCGGCTAGGCAAGATAGACATGAGCAGACCCATTATTGAATTCGGTGATCTGAATATCGGCCAGCCAGCGCTTTTCTTGAGTCGTACCAAGGTGACGAGCGACGGACAACCTGCGTACCGCGCGCTCGATTACGAGTCAATTCACGCAAATGCCTGCGCAAGACATCGCGCTTGAACACGGCATGAGTGATTGAGCCGGGTGCAAGCCCTTGATTCATGCAGAATTTGTCAACAGTGTTTGTCCAGCCGGACGCTATTTGAGCCCCCGTCAAACCCCTAGCATCGTCTCTACCGAATGAGCAAAGCGTCACGGGCTCACACGGCAAACCCCACACAACGAGACGGTGAACACCATGAAAACCTTAACCATTGCGCTGCTTCTGACCCTGGGCGGCATTGCCGCACCCGCCTTCGCCGACGACGGTGACTCAGCGACCGAAGCCAGTCAGGCACCGGTTGAAAGCTACGCCTACGGGAAAACTCTCGACATCCGCACAGTCATTGCCGTGTCGGACATCGCCAACGAATGCGGCCCGGTTCCCGCCCGGATGACTTACGAGGATTCCAACGGTCAACGCCACATCCTCCAATACCAGGTCATGGGCACCGGTTGTTCAAATGGTTGAAACCTGGCAAGCCGATGGAGGGTCGACACTCCATCACGTTTGAACCGCTGTTTTTTTACGCTGAGCCGACGACTGTTTCATCGGACGCCAACACCCCCGGAATGGACTGTTTGAGAAATTCCACCCAGGTTTTTATTTTTGCGTCGACGAATTTTCGCGACGGGTAGATCGCGTACAAATTCAGTTCCTCAAGATGATGCTCGGGCAACACCCGCAGCAAGGTGCCGTTTCTGAGCCCCTCGACCGCTGACGCTATCGGTTGAATGCCGATGCCCATGCCATTTTTTATCGCCACGGTCATGCCGTCGGCGGTGTTGATATGGAACGGCGACGACGCAATAGTGACCGTCTCCACGCCTTGCGGCCCCTCCAGCACCCAGTTTTCCACCGGCATCACCGTGTTGACGATTTTCAGACAGTCATGTCCAGCCAGTGCCCCCGGAGAGTCGGGGTGTCCGCGTTTGTGCAAATACGCCGGCGACGCACAAAGAATGCTGTAGGTGATGCCCAACCGTTGCGCGACAAACCCCGAATCGGGCAAGTCGCGGGCCAGCACAATCGACATGTCATAGCCCTCCTCGAGCAAATCCGGCAGCCGGTTGGTCAGCGTCAAATCAAACATCACCGACGGATGCACTTCGCGGTATTGAGCAATCGCGTCAATCACGTAATGGTTGCCGACGGCAGACATCGCGTGGATTTTCAGCCGGCCCACCGGTTGGGTCTGCGCGGTGCCCGCCTCTTCGTCAGCCTCACGGATATCCTCAAGAATCCGCTCGCTTCGCTCCAGGTAACGCAGGCCCGCCTCGGTCAACGCCAGGCGCCGGGTGGTGCGGTTGATCAGGCGCGTGTGCAACCGCGCTTCCAGGCTGGAGACCGCTTTCGACACATTGGTTGTCGTGGTGTCCAACAGCTCGGCCGCTGCGGTAAAACTGCCGCTTTGCGCCACGGCGACAAAGCAGCGCAGGGTCTGCAAAACATCCATCGTGCTCACCTCTGGGCGATAAAAAAGGGCGATCAACCATAGACCGCCCCCGGGTCGAAGTTTACGGCTTGCGCGCAATGAACCCCGGCACGCCGGTTTCAACCACCGAGTTGAAGCGAATCCGGGTGGCAATCTCGTGCTGAATCTCCACCATGGCCCGTTGCGGCAAGGTCGAAATATCAATGTTTTCGCGGATATGACTCGGTGTAGCAGACGTCGTCAGAAAAGCGACCCCGCGCTGTACCGACCAGGCCAGCGCGACTTGCGCGGGGGTTTTCCGCAAGCGCCGGGCGATCTGGGTGATCACCGGTTCTTCGAGCACATTCGGCTGCATGCCGTGGCCCAGCGGGGCGAACGCAAGGACCACAATCCCCTGCTGCTTGCAGAACTCCAGCAGCTCCCATTCCGGCAAATAAGGGTGGGACTCGACTTGCACGACCGCAGGTTTTATCCGTGCCACTTCGACAATTTTCTGCAGCTTTTCAAGGGTAATATCCGACAAGCCGATGGCCTTGCAGCGGCCCTCGTCCACCAGCCGCTCCAGTGCCTGCCACGTCTCGATCAACGTGACACCGTCGTCGTAGATGACGCGGCCCTCGGCGTCTCGCGGGTCCTGGTTGTCGCCGGGTTGAAAAGCGAACGGCGTGTGGATCAGGTAGCAGTCGATGTAATCCACCTGAAGCCGACGGCAACTGGCCTCGAAGGCAGGCAACACGCGCTCGGGACGGTGGTTGGTGTTCCACAGTTTGGTGGTGATGAACAGGTCTTCGCGGCGCAGCGTTCCCGCGTCCAGCACGTCCTTGAAGGCAACGCCCACCTGCTCTTCATTGCGATAGCGCTCGGCGCAATCGAAGTGGCGGAAGCCGGCGTCCAGCGCGTCCTTGACCGCTTGGGTGGTGACGCTGAGGTCGCGAAACAGCGTGCCGAAACCCACGGCCGGCAGCGCGCCCGAGCCGTGGATCAGCGGGAATTTGGTTTCGCGAAGGTCATCGTGAAATTGTTCGTACGTCATCGCTCTACTCCAGTGCTCGAGGGTTATTGATACGCAGGTTTCTGAACGTCGCGGCTGGCAACACGCTGCTCGGACGCGCCGACGGCGTTGCCACCCAGCGCCACGTACAGCCGCACCGTGTCGAGGTACTGATCGGTCTTCACGCGGATATGCCCCAGCAACGCCTGCTCGTAGGCACGCTCCGCTTCCAGCACCTGAAGCAGGCTGTTTTCACCTTGGGCGTAGGCTTGCTGGTTCAAACGCAAACTGGTGTCGGCCGCGCGCAACGCATCTTCCTGCGCGAGGGCTTGCTCGGCGTCATGGTTGATCGCTTGCAACGAATCGGCGACCTGGCCGAACGATTGAATGAGCGTCTGCTGATAACCGGCGAGTGTCGCGTTGTAACCTTCGACGGCAGCCTGACGTTCAGCCTTCAGCGTGCCGCCATCGAAGATCGGCCCCGCCAGCCCTGCCGCCAACCCCCACAGCGCCGCACCGCCATTGCCGGACGCCGCCTGCGCCAGCGACGCCGACAGCGTGACGTGCGGGTAAAGATTGGCGGTGGCGACGCCAACGGCAGCGCTGGCCATGTGCAGCTGCGCTTCGGCTTGCAACACGTCGGGCCGGCCATGGGCCAGTTCCGACGGCACGCTGACCGGCACGTTGGACGGCAACACGAACTCGGCAAAATCGAAGTCCGGCGCGCTCCAGTCACCGGGGCCTTTGCCCGTGAGAATCGACAGCGCATGCCGTGCCGAATCACGCTGTTGCGCAAGCGGCGGCAGCAATGTGCGGTCCTGCGCGAGCCGCGTCTCGGCCAGCGATACGTCGATCTGCGTGGTGCTGCCATTGCTGTGCGCCATGCGCACGAGGTCGAGGTTCTGCGTGTCGTTGGCCAGCAGCTTTTCCACCGCCGCGATCTGCGCGTTGGCCGACGCCACCAGCAACGCCTGACGGGCGACATTGCCGGTCAACGTCAGGTACGCAGCGTCATAGCGATGTTTTTGCAAGGTGCTAAAGGCTTGCTGCTGTTCGACCAGGCGCTGGTTGCCGCCGAATGCATCCAGGTCAAAACCGACAGTCGGCCCGATGGCATAGAAGTTGGAGACGGCAGGTTCTTTGCCGCTGTGCGTGCGTTGACGACCGGCCTGGGCGCCAAAATCGACCTGCGGATACAGCGCACCTTCCGCCGCCGCGACCGAGGAAGCGGCTTGGCGAATGGTCGCGTCGGCAGCCACCAATTCAAGGTTGCCCTCGATGGCACGGCGCACCACGCTGTCGAGTTTGTGCGACTGGAACGCCGTCCACCAATCACCGCGAACCTTTTTGCCGAGGTCGATATTGCCGTTCTGGCCGAGACGCTGTTCGGCCTGTTGATCGTAGTGCTGCGACCGGCTCGGCGGCGGCATTTTATAGTCGGGGCCGACGGTGCAAGCGCTCAGCAGTACCAGGGCCGACGCCGCACCGAATGCAGTCTTGAGCCGTTGTCTGTTGATGAAGCGCGCAGGGGATTTCATGGGCAAACTCCTCGAAAACTAGCGGACCGCAACGGGCTTGCGAAGAAAGACAACCAGTGGACTCACCACCAGCATGGCGAACAGCAGAATCTTGAATTGGTCGACCACCGCGATAAAAGCCGCTTGGCCCGTGATCATTTCGTTGAGCCCCGCCAGGGCTTGCAGCGACATCGGCGCCGCGCTGTAAGGCGTGATGTGGCTGGCCAGCGCCTGGTGCATCGCTTGCGTGTTGTTGAAGAAAAACAACTGCACAATCGCCACGCCCAGGGTGCTGCCGTAGACCCGGGACAGATTGAACAGGCCGGTGCCTTCCGCGCGTAATAGCGGGTCGAGCGTGCTGAACGCGACCTTGGTCAGCGACGGCATCAGGATGCCGATGCCAATGCCCTGAATCGCACCGGCCACCGCCACCGGCGACCCGTCCATCAACGGCGAATAGCCGAGCATCAGCCAGTTGGCGTAAATCACCACCACCACGCTGGCCGCGACGAACCAGCGACGGTCGAAGCGCTCAGGCACACGGCCCATCAACAGGAACGCGCCGACCAGCCCGACGCCACGCGGGATCGTCAGGGAGCCGGTGATATCCGGCGGATAACCGAGAATTTCGTCGAGCATTGGCGAGGTCAGGGCCATGGTCGACAACAGCACGAACCCCACGGCGAAGAAAATGACCGTCGACAGCACGAAGTTGCGGTCCTTGAACAAGCGCTTATTGAGGAAATGCGATTTGGAGGTCAGCACGTGCACGGCGAACCAATAAAAACCCAGTGCGCAGCCGATGGCTTCCAGCCAGATTTCGGTCGAGGCGAACCAGTCCAGGCGCTGACCACGGTCGAGCAGCATTTGCAGGCTGATCAACCCCAGCGTGAAGCTGCCGAAGCCGAAGAAGTCGAACGACGGCCGCTTTTCGGCTTTCTTCTCGGCCAGCAACAGCGCCATCACCAGCAAGATGAACGCCGACAGCGGCAGGCTGAGGTAGAAGATCGGGCGCCAGCCGAAATGCTCGCCGACCCAACCGCCGATGCTCGGGCCACTGACGATGCCGAACAGCACGACGGCGGTCCAGGTCGCGCCAAACTTCGCGCGTTGTTCCAATGCCAAGGTCTCCAGCGCAATCGCCATCGACAGCGGCGCCAACACCCCGCTCGCCAGCCCTTGAACGATGCGCGCGCCGACGAATTGCAGCGGCGTCGTGGCCTCGGTCGCCAGCAGCAAACCGAGGACGAACACGGCCAGCGCAGCCAGATAAACCCGCTTCAAGCCGAAGCTGCCGGCCAGCCATTGCGCAATCGGCATCGTGATAGCGCTCGCCGCGAGGTAAGCGGTGAAAATCCAGCCGGCCTGATCGTCAGTCATCGACAGGCTGCCCTGGATGAGCCGGAGCACCGCATTGGGCAACGGCAAATTCGTTGACTGCATGTAGGTCGCGAGCAACGCGGCGAACCTTAACGTCCCCGGACCTTGAGGCCCGGCAAGGGTCGCGTTCATCAGGAGTTACCTGCGGTCAACAGCGCTTTGAGCGGGTGCCACCACGGCGTGCGGTAACCGGTATCGACCTTGACCGTGGCGCTGGTGCCCGAGAACAGCGGCAGCGCCGGATCGCTCTCGTCCAGCTCGAGCCGCACCGGCACGCGCTGCACCACTTTGACCCAATTACCGGTGGCGTTTTCCGGCGGCAGCAAGGCGAAGTCCGAGCCGGCGCCGGGGCTCATGCTGGTGACGTGGGCCTTGAACAGGTGATCGGGGTAGGTGTCGATGCTGACCGTGGCTTGCTGGCCGGGGCGCATGTGGGTGACGTCGGTTTCGCGGAAATTGGCCTCGACCCAGATCTCCCGGGCAGACAACAGCGCAAAGGCTGGCGCGCCGCTGTTGACGTAGTTGCCGACCTGCAAATCGTCGACCTTGGCGACGATGCCGTCGTCCGGCGCATACACGGTCGTATACGACAGGTAGAGCTGCGCTTCATCGAGTTGCGCCCTGGCTTCGCGGACTGTCGGGTGGGTGTCGGCTTCAATATCGGGATTGCCGTTCAAGGCAACGACGGTGCTGGCGATCTGTTGTTCGATCGATGCGATGTGCTGCCGTGCCACTTTGAGATCGGTGTCGGCACGCTCGTAAATCGCTCGCGACACAAACTCGGTCGCTACCAGTGCCTTCTTGCGGGCAAACTCGCGCTGGGCGAAATCGGCGGACTCCTTGGCCGATTGCAGTTCGGCCTGCTGCTGGCGGTAGCTGGCCTTGAGGCCATCGATCCGCAGGCGCGCCACGCTCAGTTGTGCTTCGGCGCGGTTGACGGCGATCTGCAACGGTTTTGGGTCGATGCGAAACAGCATCTGCCCCTTGTGGACTGGCTGATTGTCCTCGACCGCGATCTCGACCACTTGCCCGGAAATCCGCGCGTTGATCGATGCCTTGGCCACTCGGGCGTAGGCGTTATCGGTGGAGATGATCGCCGCGCCCGCCTGATAACGGGCGTAGCCGAGCACGGCGAAAATCAGCGGCAAACCGACAATCAGCAGAGGCCGCAGTGTCTGTTTGAAGGTTTTTTTGACAGGGGCAGTTACCGGGTTTGGCCCAGGGTGCTCGAAGGTCTGCGAAGCCGGGATGTCGAACTGTTGAGTCATGATCGAATACACCTTTAGCCGGGACATCGGGCCGGCATTCAATGCAACGGCCCCGACGTCAAAAGTTGCTGTGGGAAATCAAGCCCGGGCACGGCCTGGAGGATCGCTCCGCCGCACCTGTTTCGTCGCCGCAACTCTCTGTTCGAGCTTCGCTTCAACAAACCGTAAACCAAGGAATTTCTGGTTCCTTAATTTTGTGCGATGGTGTAAGAATATATCCGCACTCACCTTCACTCAAGGTTTTTATACGACATGGCACAAAAAAACATCGGCGAGGGCAAAGGTCGCGGCCGCCCTCGCGCTTACGACCCGCAGACAGCGTTGCAGCAAGCGCTGGGGGTGTTCTGGAGCACCGGTTATTCCGGTGCGTCGCTGGACAGCATCGCCACCGCCGCCGGGATGAACCGGCCGAGTCTGTATGCCGCGTTCGGTGACAAACACGCGCTCTACATCAAGGCTCTGGAGCAATATTGGGAATTTGCCGCCGCTGCGATGCACGAGGCGCTGACGGACCCCACGCTGGCGCTACCCGATGCGCTGATGCGGTTTTATGAGGGGCAGTTGTCGATCTACTTCTCGGGCGACGGCCAGCCGCGCGGCTGCTTTGCCATCGGCACGGCGACCACCGAAGCGGCCGAAGACCCGGAAATTCGCGAGGTGCTGTCCGACCGGCTCAGCCGGCTCGATGTCGATCTGGAAACGCGCCTGCGAACCGCCATCGATGCCGGCGAGCTGAAAAGCGACGCCGACGCCGCCGCGCTCGCCGTCCTCGCGTCATCGCTGCTGCACAGCATTTCGATTCGTGCGCGGGCCGGAAAATCCCGTGAGCAACTGACGGAACTGGCACGCAATGCAGTCCGCGTGATCTGCGGTGGGTAACAGGCTGGAAGATATTCTGGGCGAACACCTGGCGGTGATTTTTTGCGGGATCAATCCGGGCATGATGGCCGCCGCCCAAGGGCACCATTTCGCAGGCAGGAGCAATCGCTTCTGGCGCACGCTGCATCTGTCGGGCTTTACCCCTGAGCAGGTGCCCCCGGAACACGACCGGACGATTTTGCAGCATCAATGCGGCTTGACCGCCGTGGTGGAGCGGCCGACAGCACGTGCAGATCAGTTGTCGAAGGATGAATTCAGCGCTGCCGCCGCCGATTTCGAACAGAAAATCCGCCGCTATGCGCCGCGTTACGTGGCGTTTCTCGGCAAAGCGGCGTATTGCGCGTTATCCGGGCAAAAGCAGGTCGAGTGGGGGCTTCAGCCCAACCCCTTCGGCGATGCAACGGTCTGGATCCTGCCCAATCCCAGCGGGCGAAATCGTGCGTTTACCCAGCAGCAACTGGTCGATGCCTACCGCGAACTGCATGACCACGCTTTGCGCACCGACAACAACGACTCCGGCAGGATTCAACCTGTCGAATGCCCTTGTGGGCGCGGGCTGGCTCGCGAAAGCGGTGTGTCAGCTAACAATGATGCCAACGGATAGACCGCCTTCGCGAGCAAGCCCGCTCCCACAGGAGGGTTGGTGTTTCTTCAGTTGAATCTCCCATGCTGCTGCCGCGCATTCACTGGCTCACCACAATCTTCCCGATCATCTGCGGGTGCAGCGCACAAAAATACTCAAATTCCCCCGGCGTGTTGAACACCCAGGAAAAACTGTCGTTGGTGTCCAGCGCCCCCGAGCGAAACGCCTTGTGGGTTTCCGCCACCGTGTGCGGGATCTGGTCGTCATTGACCCACGTCACTTTGGTGCCCACGGCCACGGTCAAATCCTTGGGGCCGAACATGAACTCCTTGATATCGATTTTCACGTCCTGTGCCCACGCCGGCATCGACAGCATCAGGCAGACCACGGCCAACAATGCGCTTTTCATCGGTACGCCCTCCGCTAAACCAGCGTCGAATCGATCAGTGCCAACGGATGGTCGCCCTGCGTCGCGCGCACGTCGGTGATCCCCAGATAATTGCGCAACTGATCCGCCGCCACCGTCATCGGCCCGGGAGCCGGCGCCGCGCCCGGTGCGGGTTGTGGGTATGCCGTGCCACGGGCGGTGTGGAAGGTGACATTGCCTTCGACCTTCTGGATGACCTGGTGGATATGCCCGTTCAACACCGTCACCGAACCGTATTTGCGCAGCATGGCAATCGCCTGATCGCCGTCCTCGGTGCCCCACCCCCACGGCTGATAAATCGTCCACAACGGAATATGGGTAAACACCACAATCGGCGTGCTGCTGGTCACAGCGCGCAAGTCATCGGCGAGCCAGGCCAATTGCTCGGCGCCGAGCGTCGCTTCGTGGCCGGCCTGGAAGTTGAAGACATTCACCAGTGCGATGAAATGCACGCCGTGGTCATCGAAGCTGTACCAGCCATTGCCTTTGGTGCCTTTGCCGTAGCGCTCCAGATACAGCTTGCCGCCGCCCTCATCGAGGGTGTCGTGCTCGCCCGGTATGTAGTGCACGGTGGACGGCAACCCTTTGAGCAATTGCGCGGCGGTATCGAACTCATCGGGTTTGGACAGGTGGGTGATGTCGCCGGTGTGGAGGATCAGCGACGGCCGTTTCGGCAACGCGATGACTTTGTCGATGGCCACCTGCAAGGTCTTCACCGGTTCGGGATTGGCCTCTTTGTTGAAGCCGATGTGCGAGTCGCTGATCTGCACGAAATGGAACGTGCTGGCGAGCGCCTTGGGGTCGGCGACGTTGCCCGCCTCGTCCAGCGCGAAGGCCCGGGGGATGCCGCCGCTCAGGGCCCAGATCACCCCGGCCCCGGCCCACGCCGAGCACTTGAGCAACGTTCGGCGGTCCGGGTTGAGCGGGCCGTCGGTGCGCAGTGGGTGTTTTGTTTGAATGTCCATCGGTATGCCCTCGCTGGCGGACTACAGTGATGTAGCTGACACGAGATACAACCGGGCGGCAGGCGTGTTTATTCCATGTCGAAAAATAAGTTTTTTTCCGGGAATAAAACCCTGCGCCGGACAGTTATAGGGGTGGGACAGTGCGGAAACCACTATGAAGCGATTTGAGGAACTGTTTGCGCCCCATATGGACGCCGCCTACAACCTCGCGCGCTGGCTCACCGGTAACGACAGCGCCGCACGCGATGTCGTGCAGGAAAGCGCCTTGCGCGCTTTCAGATTCTTGCACCGCTTCGCCGACGGCAACGCCAAGGCCTGGTTCCTGACCATCGTGCGCAACGAAAGCTTCACCTGGCTCAAGGCCTCGGCCGGTCAGCATTGGGTCGCTATCGGCGACGAACTGGCCGACGACGACACCGCGCTGAGCCACAGCCAGACCCCGGAACTGCTGGCCATTCACACGGAAAATGCGGCGCTGATCCAGCAAGCTCTGGGCGCTCTGCCGCCGGTGTTTCGTGAGGTGATTGTGCTGAAGGAACTCGAAGACATGCCCTACAAGGACATCGCCCTGGTGGTCGACATTCCCATCGGCACGGTCATGTCGCGACTGGCCCGGGCCCGCACCCAGCTCAAGCGCGAACTACTGAAGTTGCACGACCATGAATGAACTCGACTGCACGGTTTGCCAGACGCAGATGCACGGCTATCTGGACCAGGAACTGGATCCGGCGACGGCGGCGACAGTGGCCGCGCATTTGGCCAAGTGCACCGAGTGCGCGCGGTTGCTGGATCAGGCGAAGCGGTTGACTGCCAGTGTGCAGCGCCATGCGCCGTATTACGCCGCGCCGGCATCGCTGACGGCTCAAGTGTTCGCCCCCGAGCCGCCCCCCCTCCGCGTCGTCGCGCCTTGGCGAAAATGGTTTGCGCCGGTGTTTTCAGCGACGGCGCTGGCGTTGGCGGTGGTGCTCTATGTGGCAACCCCGAGCGGCGAACAACCGTTGATGGACGAGGCGGTCTCCAGTCATGTCCGCTCGTTGATGGGCGAGCATTTGAACGATGTGGTGTCATCCGACCGGCACACTGTCAAACCGTGGTTTACCGGCAAACTGGACTTCTCACCGCCGGTATCCGACTACTCGGCGCAAGGTTTTCCACTGTTGGGCGGACGGCTGGATTACCTGCAACACCAGACCACGGCGGCCCTGAGTTATGGGCGGGCCAAGCACATCATCAACGTGTTTATCCTGCCCACGCCGCAAGCGGACACGCCACGGCAGAGTCAGGCGATTCGTGGCTTCAATGTGGTGTCCTGGCAGGAGAACCACATGCGTTTTGTGCTGGTGTCCGACCTGGAAAAAAGCGAGCTGGAAGCGTTCAGCCAGTTGCTCAAGCAGTAGCGTTGCTTCGATGAACGCCGACGTTGAGCACCTGTGTCCTGGGTTGGGCTCAGTGCTGGCGCAACCACTCGATAAACAGTGCAAACAGCTCCGACTGTGAACCGACGTTCAGTTTCAGGTAGAGGTTCTTGCGGTGCATGCGCACGGTCTCGGGCGAGATGTTCATCTGGCTGGCGGTGGACTTGACGGAGTGGCCCCGCAGCACCATGTGCGCCACTTCCCGTTCGCGTTCGGTCAACAAATCACAACCGAAATTTTCGAACGCCGACTGCACGCGATGCTTGAGATCGTCGCCACCGCTCGCCTCGTGATCGGCCACGCTGTATCGCAGGCCGCGACGGCCAAACTCGGCAATGAACTCGCGCACCAGCGGCTCGACCGCCCGCAGCAGGTTGAGCTGTTCCACCCGCAGGCTTTCACCGCCAAACCCTTGAAAGAGACTGATGCAGACCTTGGTGTCATCGCCGGTGTGCACGATGTAGAAACTGTCTTCCGAGCTGCCGGCCTTCAGGTAATAGGTCTTGTAGTACTCGCTGTCGAAAAAGTTGTCCGGGGCGATTTCCTCCAGGTGATAAAAGCCTTCGGCCAAGCCCTGCTCCACCGCCAGGCAGAACGGGTCGAGCAAATAACCACCGGAAAAATAGCGGTCGATGATCGACTCCCGATACTTTTCCGGTATACCGCGCTGATACAGCAACTGCGGCGCCCGGTCCTTGTGCTCCAGGCTGATCATCACCGACTCGACGGCCACCAGATGCCCGAACGCCGACGCCAGGTATTGCAGGGCGTCAGGCGCGTCGAGATGGGCGAAGGCCTCGCGCATGTCGCCGTGCCATTTATGCAGTGCCCCGAAGGGCAATGCGATCAGGGTGTCGTCGTTGGGTTTGCTCATGCCCCGCAGTCTAGCGGGAGAACCGACGCCTGGTAACCGTGGATTGGCGGCACTCATTGGCCAAAATACAGGCCGTTCTGTTCCAGCTCGGCAGCCACTTCCAGGATGCACACCCGCAGGATCTCGACGATCTCGTCCACCTGCGCGCAGGTCAGGATCAGCGGCGGCGACATCACGTTGAGGTGCATGATCGGCCGCACCAGCAAACCTCGCGATTGCGCGCGCGAATGAATCATCTCGCCAATGTTGATCGCGTCGGCAAACAGCGCCTTGGTGCGTTTATCCGCGACAAACTCCACGCACGCCATGAACTTCTGGCAGCGCACATCACCCACCAGCGGCAAATCGCTGAGCGTCGCCAGGCGTTCTTCAAGATAGGCGCCGACCACCTCGACGTGTTCCAAGAGGTTTTCGCGCTCGATGATCTCGATGTTTTTCAGCGCTGCCGTGCAGCACACCGGGTGACCGCTGTAGGTAAAACCGTGGGTAAAGCAGCGGCCCGTGCCGGGTTCGGCAATGACTTTCCAGATCCGGTCGGAAAAAATACACGCCCCCAGCGGCAGATAAGCCGAGGTCAGGCCCTTGGCGGTGGTGATGATGTCCGGCTGCACGTCGAACAGGTCATACGAGGCGAAGAACTTGCCCAGGCGCCCGAACGAGGTCACGACCTCGTCGGCGACAAACAGAATGTCGTAGCGCTGGCAGACCTCCCACATGCGTTTGAGGTAGCCCTTGGGCGGGATGATCACGCCGCCGGAACCCATGATCGGCTCGGCAAAAAAACCCGCGACCTTGTCCGCGCCGATGGCCAGGATCTTGTCTTCGAATTCCTGGATCAGAAACTCGAGAAACTGCGCCTCGTCCATGCCGTCCGGCGCGCGGTACGGGTTGGGGTTGGAGACGTGGTGAATCTTGTCGTTGGCGTAATCGAACTCCGGCACCCGGTCCGCCGCCTTGTTGCCGATCGACATGGTCAGGGTGGTGGAGCCGTGATAGGCGTTGAACCGGGCGATGACGTGTTTTTTCTCCGGTTTGCCCCGGCAGTTCTGGTAGTACTGAATCAGCCGGTAAGCCGTGTCCACCGCCGTCGAACCTCCGGTGGTCAGGAACACGTGATCGAGATCGCCGGGAGCCAGGCTGGCGAGTTTTTCGCACAACTGAATGGCGACGTTATTGGACATGTCGGAAAACGGATTCGAATACGCCAGTTGCCGCACCTGATCGGCAATCGCCAAGGCCATTTCTTCGCGGCCCAAACCGATATTGGTGCACCACATCCCGCCCACCGCATCGAGAAACCGGTTGCCGTGGGCGTCGACAATGTAAGCACCGTCACCGCCCACAATGTTCAGCGAACCCTGTTCGGCGTGTTCGTCGAACATGTGATAGCCGTGCATGTAATGCGCTTTATCGGCTTTGACCAACTGGGCGTTATCAATGCCCGCCAGCGCTTTGTGAGTTGCAGTCACCATAAAAAAACCTCAAACAGAACAATTGAACGATCAGATCCCGCTTTTCACCGTGCTCCACACCCGGGTCATGGCGCGCATGTCTTTGGCGTCCTGGGTCTTTTGTGGGAACAGGCGTTGGCGGGTTTCGTCATCGGGGTAGATCGCCGGGTTGGATCGCACGTCGGCATTCAGTAACGGCGTGGCCGCCGCGTTGCTGTTGGCGTAGTGGATGTAGTCCGTCACGTCGGCCATGACTTGCGGCTGCAGCAAGTAGTCGAGGAACTTGTGCGCGTTGGCCACGTGGGGCGCATCGGCGGGGATGTACATGTTGTCGAACCAGATCAGCGAACCTTCCTTGGGAATGAAATAGGCCAGATTGATCTTCAACTTGGCTTCTTCGGCGCGGGCCATGGCGGTCGCGTAGTCGCCGGACCAGGTCATGGCCATGCACACATCACCATTGGGCAGGCTGGTCAGGTAGTTGACCGAGTCGAACTTGCGGATGTACGGCCGCACCGACAACAGCAAATCCTGGGCGGCTTTCAGGTCCGCCGGCGCTGCGCTTCTCGGGTCGCGTCCCAGGTACTTCAGGGCCAGCGGAATGACTTCGGTGGGCGCATCGACCAGGGTCACGCCGCAATCGGCGAAGCGCGAGACGATTTTCGGGTCGAAGATCATTGCCAGCGAACCAATCGGTGCGTCCGGCATGCGTTCCTTGATCTTGTCGACGTTGTAGGTGATGCCGTTACTGCCCCAGGTATACGGCGCGGAATACACCGTGCCGGCGTCGAAGCCCTGCAAGTCCTGCAAGACTTTCGGGTCCAGGTTGGTCCAGCCCGGCAGTAACTTCTTGTCCAGTGGCTGGAACACCTTGGCTTTGATCAATGGCGGCGCCAGCGAAGCATTCAGCACGATCAGGTCATAGCCGGAGTGGCCGGTCAGCAACTTGGCCTGAACCGTTTCGTAGGCATCGAAGGTGTCGTAGATCACCTTGATCCCCGAGGCCTTCTCGAAGTCGGCAATGGTCTTTTCGCCGATGTAATCGGCCCAGTTATAAAGCCGCAGCGTGTGACTGTCGTCCACGTCGGCGGCGTGGGCGCTAAGGATCAGCGGAGCAAGTAACAGACTGGAAATCACCATGAGGGCCTTGCGCATAGCAAATTCACCTTATCAAGCGAAGTCGGTTCTGGATGACCGGTTGCGCCCACTATTGAGCGATCGGGCCAGCGGCGCCATACCCCGAATGGGTGTGTGCGCCGGGCAACATGGCAAAAAGAAGCAGGTGCGTTGACCCGTTTTGTCATAGCTCCAGCGCCGGCCGCGCGCTTAGAGTGCCTGACGTAAAGAATCCCCAGGGCTCTCAATGAACGACCTGATCAAACAACAACGCGTCGACGGCGTACTGACGCTGACGATTGACCGTCCCGACAAGCTCAACGCGCTGAACAACGGCATGTACACACAGTTGGCCGACCTGTTGCTGGCCGCCGACGAGGACGGGCAAACCGGCGTGATCATCATCACCGGCGGCGCCTCGTGTTTCACCAGCGGCAACGATCTGGCGGACTTTCTCCAGCACCCGCCGACGCACCTGGACAGCCCGGCGTTTCGCCTGATGCGCGTCGTTACTCATCTGCAAAAACCGTTGATTGCGGCCGTTTGTGGAGCAGCCATCGGCATCGGCACCACGCTGTTGCTGCATTGCGATGCGGTGCTGGTCACCCATAACGCCAAGCTGCGCGTGCCATTCGTCAACCTTGGCCTGTGCCCGGAATTCGGCGCCAGCCTGTTGCTGCCGCGCCTGCTCGGCCATGCCCGCGCCGCGCGTCTGCTGCTGTGGGGCGACGGTCTCGACGGTGCGCAAGCCGTGGCCTGGGGTTTGGCCAATGAAGCGTTCGACGATGGCCAACAATGCCTGGCCGCCGCCGAAAAAGCGGCGCGGCGCCTGCTGGCGTTGCCTCAGGAGTCCTTGCGTCAGACCCGACAGTTGCTCAAACAGCCGCTGCAGGCAGAACTGCAAGCCACCATTCGCCAGGAAAACCTGTTGTTCATCGAGCGCTTGAACAGCCCCGAAGCGCAGACCGCGTTGAACGCCATCCTCAATCGCAGCACCGAAAAGAACCCATCCAAAGGAAAGCCGTCATGAACACCCCAGAAGTTTTCGTCGTCAGCGCCGCCCGTACCGCCATCGGCACTTTCGGCGGTTCACTCAAAGACGTGCCGCTGGCCGATCTGGCGACCACGGCCGTCAAGGCCGCGCTGCAACGCTCCGGTGTCGACCCGGCGCAAATCGGTCACCTGGTCATGGGCAACGTGATCCCGACCGAAACCCGTGACGCGTACATTTCTCGCGTGGCCGCAATGAATGCCGGCCTGCCGAAAGAGACCCCGGCCTACAACGTCAATCGCCTGTGCGGTTCCGGCCTGCAAGCGATCATCAGCGCCGCCCAGACCTTGCAACTGGGCGACGCCGAAATCGTCATTGGCGCCGGTGCCGAATCCATGAGCCGCGGGCCGTACCTGATGCCCTCCGCCCGTTGGGGCGCGCGCATGGGCAACGTCCAGGCCATCGACTACATGCTCGGCATCCTGCATGACCCGTTCCATGGCATCCACATGGGCATCACCGCCGAGAACGTGGCCGAGCGCAACGGCATCACCCGGGAAATGCAGGACGCCCTCGCCCTCGAAGACCAGAAGCGCGCCGCGTTTGCGATTGCCAACGGCTACTTCAGCGAGCAAATCGTTGGCGTCGAAGTACGTGATCGCAAGGAAACCCGACTGTTCAGCGTCGACGAACACCCGCGCGCCACCTCGCTGGAACAACTGGCGAACATGAAGGCTGCATTCAAGAAGGACGGTTCGGTGACTGCCGGCAACGCTTCGGGCCTGAACGACGGCGCAGCGGCGCTGGTCATGGCCACCGGCAACGCGGTGCAAGCCAACAACCTGCGTCCGCTGGCGCGTCTGGTCAGCTACGCCCACGCCGGCGTCGAGCCGGAACTGATGGGCCTCGGCCCGATCCCCGCGACACGCCTGGCGCTCAAACGCGCCGGCCTGACCGTGGCGGACCTGGATGTGATCGAAGCCAACATCGCCTTCGCCGCGCAAGCCTGCGCAGTCAGCCAGGAACTGGACCTCGACCCGGCCAAGGTCAACCCGAACGGCTCGGGCATTTCCCTCGGTCACCCGGTCGGTGCAACGGGCGCCATCATCGCCACCAAGGCCATTCACGAGCTGCACCGCATCAACGGTCGTTACGCGCTGGTGACCATGTGCATCGGTGGTGGTCAAGGGATTGCGGCGATTTTCGAGCGCGTTTAAGGGGTGTGCGATGTCCGGTGCAACGCCGGACATCGCCCAGGCTCGTTCACGCGGCTGGCCGCGCCAGGGTCAACGCCAACAGCAACGCGGCCGCGCCACACAACAGTAACGTCACGCCCAACGCCTGCCCCCAGACGACGAGCATCAACCCGCCGCCAATCAACAAGTAATAGAACAACCCGAACAGCGCGCCGGCCGTGCCCAATCGATCGCCATAATTGGCCAATGCCGAACCGAGGATATTCGGGATCGCCATTCCGAACGCCAGCACCACCAGCAGCATCGGCAGCACGAACACTGCACGAGCGTCCAGTAACCACACGCCACTGGCGCCCAACAGCATCACCACCCCTGCCAGGCGGATAACCTGCGGACCACTCGCCCCTCGACGCAGCAATCGTTTGTTGAGCCAGGCGCCAAGGCCTGAACCCAAAGCCAGGACCACCCCGCTGTAGCCGAACCATTGCTCGCTCAAATGCAGGCGCTGAACCATGAAGGGACCGAGGCTGTAGTAGCTGAACAACGCGATGTTGAACAGCGCCACCAGTAACGTGGAGCGCCAGATATCACGGTCGCGCAGCATGCGCCACAGGGTCTCTGACAGAGCGGGAGTGTTCACGGTGTGCGGTCGGGTTTCCGGCAGGGATCGCAGGCACCACAGCCCTAGCGCCACCGACAACAGCAGCAGGCCTGCCAAAACCCCACGATAACCGAACGCCTGCACCAGACTGGCGCCGGTGAACAGACCCAGCGCCGGGCTGGCCGCCAGCGCAATGCCCATCAGCGAAAACACTTGGGCCAGTTCCGCGCCTTTGAAACGGTCGCGCAACAGGGTTTGCGTCACGACCGAACCCACCGCGGCACCGAAGGCAGCCAGCGCCTGGGCCGCCAGCAGTTCATCGAACGTGCGGGCATTGAGTGCCAATATCGATGCCCCGGCATATAACGCCAGCCCGGCGAGCATCGAGGGGCGGCGGCCGATCCGGTCGCACATGCGCCCCCACGCCATCACGCCGAATGCGAACGCCAGGAAATACACCGACAGGGTTTGCCCGGCTTGCTGCGGGCCAACGCCAAACGCTTGGCCGATGTCCCCCAGTGCGGGGCTGTAGAGGGTCTGGGCGATCTGTGGAAACATCAGCAACGCCATCGCCAATGCGATCAGGCTTTTGGAATTCATCAGCGCTTCACTCGTTCAAGAAAACTGGCGAGCAGCTTAAACAGCCGTGACTGACGTATTATCCAGACCCTGCCAATTAATCATTGAAATCGGACATAGCATGGCTTGGCTCGACGCGAATACCCCCTTCGATCCCGACCGTTATCCGGCGCCGGTCATCGGCATCGCCGCCACCCTCGGCGACCACGATTCCGGATTGCATCGCCATCAACGCGGGCAGTTGTTGTTCACCCGTCAAGGCTGCACGCGCATTACCCTCGCGCAACAGTTGTGCCTGCTGCCACCCTCCCGCGCCGCATGGATTCCGCCCGGTATCGAACACCGCGCCGTCATGCAACACAGTGTCGACTACCGCTCCATCTACCTGATCCCGGCGTTGTGCGCCGACTTACCGCAGCAGGTCTGTGTGCTCGAAGTCAGCCCGTTGTTGCGCGCCGTGCTGGAGCCCATCGCCCTCGCCGACTTCGATACCGATTGGCAACACGGCAAATTCGTTCATCTGTTGGGGCTTTGCCTGAGTGAAGTCGGCGCTGCGGTGCAGCAACCGATGCTGTTGCCCTTGCCGTGGGATAAACGCCTGGCGCCGCTGTTGGCAACACCTGAACAACTGCCACCGGAGCTTCAGGTACTGGAAAAACAGATCGGCGCCAGCGGCCGGACGATTGGCCGGATCTTCCAGCGCGAGACCGGCATGAGCTATCAGCAATGGCGCCAGCAGTGGCGTTTGATGCGGGCCATGGAACTGCTCGCCACCGGACGCAGCATCAGCTACAGCGCTTTCGAATCAGGTTTTGCCAACGACAGCGCATTCATCGCGTTCTTCAAGGACATGACCGGCGTTACTCCCCGCCACTGGCTCAAATAACCATCTGACGACCGGCAGCAAAAATAAATTGCCTGCAAATATTACATGCGTCATATTACAGCCGTAATAAAGAACCCGTTTCCCACAGGTATTCCTCCATGACCAGCATGCCCAGCCTTGAAACCGACCTTGCTGTCCCGGTGAGCACAGCCAAGCCTCCCCTGCTCAAGCGCGTGATTGTGTTGACCCTGGTTATCGGCGCTTTGCTGTTCGTCGGCTTCTACGCCGCGCATTGGTGGACTGCCGGCCGGTTCATCGAGGAAACCGACGACGCCTACATCGGCGGCGACGTGACGGTGATCGGGCCGAAAGTCGCCGGCTACATCGACGAAGTACTGGTCACCGACAACCAGCAAGTGAAGGCTGGCGACGTGCTGATCCGCCTCGACGCCCGCGACTACCGCGCCAACCTGGCCAAGGCCGAAGGCGCGGTCGCCGCCGAGGAGGCGCTGCTGGCCAACCTCGATGCCACTGAACAACTGCAACACGCGGTGATCGGTCAGGCCCGCGCCGGCATTGATGCTGCCGGTGCCGAAACCTCCCGTTCGCGAGACGACAACGTGCGCTACAAAAAACTGGTCGGCACCAATGCCGTCTCGGTGGAAAGCGCCCAGCGCGTCGATGCCACATTCAAGACCGCTCAAGCCCTCAGTTCACGGGCCCAGGCGGAACTGCTCGCGGCGCAGCGTCAGTTGAACGTGATCGACACCCAGAAACAGCAAGCCCGCGCCGCGCTGATGCAGGCCCGGGCCGAACGGGATCTGGCGCAATTGAACGTCGGTTACACCGAGCTCAAGGCGCCGATGGATGGCGTGATCGGCAATCGTCGGGCGCGGGTCGGCGCGTATGCGCAGGCCGGTTCACAGTTGCTGTCGGTGGTGCCCTCCAGTGGTTTGTGGGTCGATGCCAACTTCAAGGAAGATCAACTGGCGCGGATGAATCCCGGCCAACGGGTGGTGATCCACGCGGACGTGCTGTCGGGGCGTGAGTTCCACGGTCATCTGGGCAGCCTCGCCCCGGCCAGCGGCGCGCAATTCAGTGTGCTGCCACCGGAAAACGCGACGGGCAACTTCACCAAAATCGTCCAGCGGGTGCCGGTGCGCATCATCCTCGACCCGGCTGACGGCGTGCTCGGTCACTTGCGTCCAGGCCTGTCGGTGACCGCAGCAGTGGACACCCGCGAAGCACCGCAGACCCCGGCCGTGGCCAGCGCACCATGAGCCGCGCCGTCGCCGTCCCCGCGCAACCGTTCAATGCCGCCGACATGGCGACGGCGACCAAAGTCTTCGCGTTCGCCAGCATGTGCATCGGCATGTTCATCGCGTTGCTGGACATCCAGATCGTCTCCGCCTCGTTGCGCGACATCGGTGGCGGGCTGTCGGCCGGCACCGACGAAACCGCGTGGGTGCAGACCAGTTACCTGATCGCCGAAATCATCGTCATCCCCCTGTCGGGCTGGCTGTCCCGGGTATTTTCGACGCGCTGGCTGTTCTGTGCGTCAGCGGTCGGTTTTACCCTCGCCAGCCTGCTCTGCGGTGCGGCCTGGAACATCCAGAGCATGATCGCGTTCCGGGCGCTGCAAGGTTTTCTCGGCGGTTCGATGATCCCGCTGGTGTTCACCACCGCGTTCTTTTTCTTCACTGGCAAACAACGGGTGATTGCGGCGGCGACCATCGGCGCGGTGGCGTCCTTGGCGCCGACGCTGGGGCCGGTGATTGGCGGCTGGATCACCGACATTTCATCCTGGCACTGGTTGTTTTACATCAACCTGATACCGGGCATTTTCGTCGCCGTGGCGGTGCCGATGCTGGTGAAAATCGACCAGCCGGAATTGTCGCTGCTCAAGGGCGCCGACTACCTGAGCATGGTGTTCATGGCGCTGTTTCTCGGCTGCCTGGAATACACCCTCGAAGAAGGCCCGCGCTGGAACTGGTTCAGCGACAGCACGATCCTGACCACCGCGTGGATCAGCGGCCTCGCCGGTCTCGCCTTCATCGGCCGGACGCTGCACGTGGCCAACCCGATTGTCGATCTGCGCGCCCTCAAAGACCGTAACTTTGCCCTCGGCTGTTTCTTTTCGTTTGTCACCGGGATCGGCCTGTTCGCGACGATTTACCTGACGCCGCTGTTTCTCGGCCGGGTGCGTGGCTACGGCGCGCTGGACATTGGTCTGGCGGTTTTCTCCACCGGGGTGTTCCAGATCATGGCGATTCCGCTGTACGCCTTTCTGGCCAACCGCGTCGATCTGCGCTGGATCATGATGACCGGCCTGGGGCTGTTCGCCTTGTCGATGTGGGATTTCAGCCCGATCACCCATGACTGGGGGGCCAAAGAATTGATGTTGCCGCAAGCCTTGCGCGGGATTGCCCAGCAACTGGCGGTGCCGCCCGCCGTGACCTTGACCCTCGGCGGACTGGCGCCGGCGCGGCTCAAGCATGCCTCGGGGTTGTTTAACTTGATGAGAAACCTGGGTGGCGCCATCGGCATTGCGGCCTGTGCGACCATCCTCAACGACCGCACCAACCTGCACTTCACACGGTTGGCGGAGCACTTGAACAGCACCAACGAAGCGCTGAATCAGTGGCTGTCCCAGGTCGGCAACAACTTCGCCGCCCTGGGCCAGAGCGGCGACATTGGCGTCACCGCGAGCCTGCATCAGCTGTGGCTGCTGACGTACCGCGAAGCCCAGACACAAACCTATGGCGACGCGTTTCTGATGATCATGGTCTGCTTCATCATCGCGACGCTGATGGTGCCCTTGATGCGCAAGGTGCAACCACCGGCCGCGCCGTCAGCAGACGCTCATTGATCAGGCTTGAGGCATTTTGCGAAAACCAATCGCCAGGCGGTTCCAGGCGTTGATCGTGGTGATCGCCACGCTCAGGTCGACCATTTCCTTGGGGCTGAACTCGGAGGTTGCCAGTTCGTAGTCTTCGTCCGAAGCATGGGTCTGGCTCACCAGCGTCAAGGATTCGGTCCAGGCCAGCGCCGCACGTTCACGCGGGCTGAAGAACGGCGTTTCGCGCCAGGCCGACAGCGTGTACAGACGACGCTCTTCTTCACCGCCCTTGCGGGCATCGGCGCTGTGCATGTCGAGGCAGAACGCGCAGCCGTTGATTTGCGAGGTGCGCAGCTTGACCAGTTCAATCAGGTTCTTTTCCAGCGGCAACTTCGAAACGGCGGTTTCCAGCGCAATCATCGCTTTCAGCGCGTCAGGGGAAGCGGTGTAGAAATCGATACGAGGTTTCATGGCGGGCTCCAATACAAGTGGGGGTGGAGCTAAGTTAATCCCGCCAGCGCTGCGGACAAATAGCCAATATTTCAGAAGACGAGTAGGCCAATGGGAGGCCGCTGCAAAAAAGACAATTGCCAGCGCTCGAGCGGCGCCACTAGAATGCGATCAATTCTTAATTGCACTCAGGTCAGGAAGCCGGTGGAGCCGAAGGCCTGACCGGGAAGTGGCGACGATCCGCCAACACTAAGCCCGGTCACGCAGCCACTGCAAAAACCCTTTCTTCGCCACCACTTTGGGCACTTCCTGGGTCAAGGTCTGCGCCTTGTGCAAGCGGAAATCCAGTAACGCCTTCATCGCTTCGCCGATATCGTGCCGCGCGTCCAGGCACGGTTTGAGGTAGTCCTTCTCGATCCGGTACAGGCTGCACGCGGTCTTGGCGCTGAAGTCGGCCGGCACCGAGGTGTCGGACAGGATGCCGCCCTCGCCGATCACCTCGCCCGGGCCCATGCGCCCTGACTCGAACTTGACCCCGCCCCGGCTCAACGCCACTGAAACCACCCCGGACTCGATGATGAACAAGTGATCGCTGACCTCCCCCGCCGGCAGGATCATTTCCCCGGCGCGGAAGGTCTGCAAGGTCATGTGCTGGCTGAAGGTTTCTTTCTCTTCCTGGCGCAACGTCGAGAAAATCGCCGAGCTTTCCAGCAACGCCCGTGGCCGCGAGAGGCCGGCTGGCGCGTTCGATTCAACGCTCGACAACAGGCTGACCCCGGCCGCTTGCAAGTGCCGGTACGCCAGGTCAAACAGCAGGTTTCGCACCATGCGTTTCTGATCCATCGACACCACGAAACCGCTGATCTCGTATTCCACGCCGGCCGGGCTCGAGCCTTTGAGCGCGACGCACGGGGCCGGTTTGTTCAGCAGGAAGCGACAACCGTCCATCGCCCGCTCCAGCGCATCAATCACCGTTTGCGGGCGCGCGTGCGGACTCAGTTGCAGGCTGATCGAAACGCCAAAGATGTCGCTGGGCCGACTGAAGTTGATGATCTTGGCCTTGGCCGCCAGCGAGTTGGGAATCACCGCCATGCTGCCCTGCGCGGTCTGCATGCGCGTGGCACGCCAGTCGATGTCGGTGACCCGGCCTTCGGTGCCGTCGATGGAGATCCAGTCATCCAGTTGATAGGGTTTGGTGGTGTTGAGGACGATCCCCGAGAACACGTCGCTGAGGGTACTTTGCAGCGCCAGCCCGACAATGATTGCCAAGGCGCCGGAGGTCGCGAGCACGCCTTTGACGGGCAGGTCGAGCACGTAGGCCAGGGCGGCGATGATCGCGATGAGAAAAATCACCGCGCCGAGCAGGTCCTGGAGCAAGCGCCCGGTGTGCCCGACCCGCTGCATCATCACTGCGCCGATCAACACCGTCAGGGTCCGCGCGCCGAACAGCCACCAGCCGATCTGCAACCCCGTGGCGGCCAGGTGCAGCGGCACGTTGTCGGCCCAGGGGGCGGGTTCCAGGGGATTCAGGCCTTCGTTGAACAGCAGGACGCTGAACAGCGAAAAAATCAGCAGGCGGACGACCAGTTTCCAGTGGCTGCCGTTGGCGCTGATCAGACGCCACAGGCCGAGATCGACCAGGACCAGAACCAATGCGCAGACCAGTGGATGATCGGTGAGCAGTGACAGCATCAAGCAACTCCAGCGATGTACGGATGCGCACAGTGTAGGAGCAATTGATGCATTCAGAACAACGCAAAAAACGCTGGGAGCAAGCTCGCTCCCAGCAGCGCTGTGAGTTACCTCAATTGCTCATGCGCCCGAACCGCCCGGAGTGGAAGTCGGCAAACGCCTGGTGGATTTCCTGCTCGCTGTTCATCACAAACGGGCCGTGGCCGACAATCGGTTCGTCGATCGGCTCGCCGCTGAGCAGTAACACCACGGCGTCATCATTGGCCTGCAGGCTGAGCTGTCGGCCATCGCGCTCGAACAATGCCAATTGCCCTTCGCGCATCAGCTCCAGGCCATTGACCTGAACCGTGCCGCGCAGCACCACCAGGGCGGTGTTGCGGCCTTCATGCAGGTCCAGGGTCAACAATTTGCCGCCGTTCAGGCGCAGGTCCCAGACGTCAATCGGCGTGAAAGTGCGCGACGGGCCGGTGTGGCCGTCGAACTCCCCGGCGATCAAGCGCAAGCGGCCGGCGTCGTCCTTGAGCGCGAGGCTCGGGATATCGCGGTCGAGAATCGTCTGGTAACCGGCGTCGGCCATTTTGTGCTTGGCCGGCAGGTTGACCCACAGCTGCACCATTTCCAGGGTGCCACCGCTCTTGGCGAAATCTTCGGAGTGAAACTCCTCGTGAATGATGCCCGACGCTGCGGTCATCCACTGCACGTCGCCCGCACCGATTTTGCCGCCACCGCCGGAAGAGTCACGGTGCTCCAGCTCGCCCTGATAGACGATGGTCACGGTTTCAAAACCACGGTGCGGGTGTTGGCCGACACCACGACGCTCGGTGGTCGGGGTGAAATCGGCAGGACCGGCGTGATCGAGCAGCAAAAACGGGCTGATGTGCCGGGCGAGGTTGTCGTAGGAAAACAGTGTACGAACCGGAAACCCGTCGCCGACCCAATGAGCCCGTGGGCTGGTGTAGATACCGATGATGTTTTTCATGGTGCCTCCAAAAAAGTGGGTATAGCCATGAACTCAGCTTAAATCTGATACCAATCACGCACTAGCCGGCAAAAATCGACCTCAGCGTTCTATCAGAAGGACAATGCCGGGATTGTCCTGTTATCGGGGGGTAGCCAGCATTTTATTTCGGACATAATATCGACCAGCATTACACCCGTAATATCCATTCCTGTCCGAGGTCATGATCATGCAAAGCCCCACCCGTGATGCCACGCTCGCCCAATGGCTGGCCCAGGAACAGGCGATGCGTGCCCGCTTGGCCGGGCCGGGCAGTCTGTCCATGGCTGAGGTCAGCGCGCTGTCGCCCGCCGAATTTTTCGAGGGCGTCGGCAATGGCGAGCTGCCGTCGCCGCCGATTGGCACCTTGATGGATTTCATCCCCATCGAGTGGTCGGCGGGCGTGTTCATCTTCCAGGGCACGCCGGACTCACGGCATTACAACCCGCTGGGCAGCGTACACGGTGGCTATGCGGCGACGTTGCTGGATTCGTGCATGGGTTGCGCGATTCATACGCAGCTGAAAAAGGGCCAGGGTTATACGACGCTGGACTTGCGCATCAGCTACGTGCGCGCGCTGACCGGCGCCAGCGGGCCGGTGCGGGCCGAAGGCAAAGTGGTGCACATCGGACGCTCGACGGCGTTGGCCGAGGGGCGAATTTATGACGTGGAGGGTCGGCTGTATGCGACCGGCTCGACGACGTGCATGATTCTTGAGGCGCGCGGGTAGATCAAAAGCTCTCGGCCTCGTGTTGATTCATGACTTGCGGTAAAGATTGCTTTGCCCCACCGGCGGTTTTTCTCAAGGGTGCGGGCGCGGATACTCGTGCCCATTCCCACCGCAACCCTGGAGTCATTGATGTCTATTCCCGCCTTCGGTCTCGGTACGTTTCGCCTGCAAGGTCAGGTGGTCATCGACTCGGTGAGCACTGGCCTGGAACTGGGCTACCGCGCCATCGACACCGCACAAATCTACGAAAACGAAGCTGAAGTCGGCGAGGCCATCGCGGCCAGCGGCATCGCCCGTGAAGAGCTGTTCATCACCAGCAAGATCTGGGTCGCCAACTTCGCCGGGGATCGCTTGATCGACAGCCTCAAAGAGAGCCTGCGCAAGCTGCAAACCGACTACCTGGACCTGACGTTGATTCATTGGCCGTCCCCGGAAGATCAGGTGCCGGTCGAAGAATTCATGGGCGCCCTGCTCGAAGCCAAAAAGCTCGGCCTGACTCGGCAGATCGGTGTCTCCAACTTCACCGTCGACCTGATGCAACAAGCGATTGCCGCCGTCGGCGCCGAGAATATCGCCACTAACCAGATCGAACTGCACCCGTACCTGCAAAACCGCACCGTGGTCGAGTTTGCTCTGAGCCAAGGCATCCAGATCACCTCGTACATGACCCTGGCCTACGGCGAAGTCCTCAAAGACCCCGTCATCCAGCAGATTGCCCAGCGCCTGAACGTCACGCCCGCCCAAGTCACCCTGGCCTGGGCCATGCAACTGGGCTACGCGGTCATCCCCTCTTCCACCAAACGCGCCAACTTGCAAAGCAATGCGCAGGCCTGTGGCCTGACGCTGAGCGAAGCCGATATGGCGTTGATCGCCGGTCTTGATCGCGGCCATCGCTTGACCAGCCCCAAAGGCATCGCACCGCACTGGGATTAATCTTCACGCCTGTGCCAGTTGCTGATCGAGACGTCGCATCGCCTGCTGCAACTGATCGACGGCCTCGTCGATCAAGGCCGCGCGACCCTCGCCGCAGGCCTGTTCCAGCGCCTCGCAACAGTCGATCAAGCGCTGGGCTCGAACCATGCGCGCACCGCCCTTGATGCGATGCGCCAATTCCTGCAAGTGCGGTCGATTGTCTTCGGCATGGGCCCGCAGCAGATGTTCGCGGTCGGCGCGATTGGTCACCGCCAACTCGCGCAGCAACTGATTGATCAGCGTCCGGTCTGTCCCGACATAGGGCTCCAGGCCGCTCAAGTCAAAGTCGGACCGGGCGGGAGGTTCAATCGCTGTCTCTACCCAGCGGCCCGCCAGCCAGTTATTCAAATCCGCCAGGCGGATCGGTTTGAACAGGCAATCGTCCATGCCGGCTTCAAGGCAGCGGACCTTTTCCTCGGGCTGTGCATTGGCGGTAAAGCCCAAAATCAGTGTCGGCGGCAAGCCCTGCGCCCGCTCTTCATCGCGGATCGCGCCGGTTAATTCAACGCCGCTAAGCCGTGGCATGTTGCAGTCCGTGATCACCACGTCGAACTCGTGCAGACGCCACAGCGCCAGACCCTGCTCGCCGTCCTCCGCCTCCATCACGCGATGCCCCAGATAACTCAACTGACTGGACAGCAGCAAGCGATTGGCCGGGTAATCGTCGACCACCAGAATCGTCAGCGCTCGCGTGGGCCGCAGCGCTGTGTCGTCCAGCGGACCGGCCGCAGGCAAGGGTTGCAAGGCAATCAACGACAGGCTGATGTCGACCTGCGAACCCTGTCCCAGGACGCTGCCGAGCACCAGTCGGCCACCCATCATTTCGCACAGCGTACGGCTGATCACCAGACCCAATCCCGAGCCCGCTCGCCCGGATTGCAGGCTGTTGCTCGCTTGCGCGAACGGTTTGAACAGCCGTTGCTGATCCAGTGCGCTGATCCCGATGCCGCTGTCGGCAATGCACACGCTGACCGCCAGATGCCCCGACGCACCCGGCGCAACCCGCAGCGTCAGGCTGACCTCACCCTTGTGCGTGAACTTGATCGCGTTGCTCAACAGGTTGCTCAGCACCTGCTTGAAGCGCGTGGGGTCGATCAACACTTCGCGGTCACTGCGCTCGTCCAGATCGACACGCCACGCCAGGTGTTTCTGCCGGGCCAGCCCTTCGAACACCCGGCCCACCGACGCCACCAATTCGCGCAGATTGACGCGCTCGGGGGTCAGCGATAAATGCCCGGATTCAATACGGGCGATGTCCAGGATGTCGCCAATCAACGCCAGCAATTGCTGCGCGGCAGTGGACGCAACCTCAATGGAAAATCGATCGGCGACGCCCTGCTCGGCACGCTTTTCGGCCATCTCCAGCATGCCCATCAGGGCATTCATCGGCGTACGGATTTCATGGCTCATGGTCGCCAGGAACGTCGTTTTGGCGCGGTTGGCATCGTCGGCGGCGTTCTTGGCCGCCTGCAATTGCTGTAACCATTGCTGGCGCTGCTGGATCTGTCGCCGCTGCCAGCCTATCCAACCCAGGGCCAGCAGCAACAACGCACCGGCCACCGCAAACGCTTGCAGAATGCCTTGGCGATGGCGCAGCCAATAACTGTCATCGACCACCACGTCATTACTCCAGCGAGCCACCAATGCGTCCATTTCTTCGGGCGAAATACTCAGCAGTGCCTTGTTCAGAATCGACTGCAATGGCGCCGCATCAGGTCTGGTCGCCATGCCGATACGCGCCGGCTCGTTGCCCACCGTGCCGGTGATTCGTAGACGTCCCTGGTAAAACCGCGCAATCAGGTAACGGGTCATGAACAACGAACTGAGCGCTGCATCGGCTTGCCCATTGTTCACCAGCGCCAGGCCTTCGGCCGGGTTTTGCACATCCACCAGCCGTGCGTCCGGCACGCGCGCCTGAATGAATGCGCGCATCGGGTGACTGTGATAAATCGCCAGCCGCTTGCCCGCCAGATCGTCCAGTGTCCTGGGACCGCCGGGGGTGACTGGAAAGACCAGGGTGTAGGGATTGGTCACGTAAGGGCTGGTAAAACGCAGCCCTTCGACGCCTTCGGTGGTGGGGATGATCGCGGGCAGCACGTCGATGGTGCCGGCCTTGAGTCGCTCGATCTGCTGGTCCAGCGAACTGCCTCGCAGCACGTTGAAGGTCAAGCCACTGCGTTGGCTGATCAGCGACAGCAATTGCGCGGTCAAACCGCTGAAGCGGCCCTCGGCATCGTAGAAGGTCAACGGCGCGAAATGTTCGACCGCGCCCACCGTGACCGTCGGATGGTCATCCAGCCAGCGCTGTTCACTGGCGCTCAAACTCACGCGCTGCTGGCCCAGCAGATTGACCTTGCCGGCACTCCAGCGCTGCTCGATGGCCGCGCGCTCGCCCATCGGAATCGCCGCCAATGCCTGGTCGACGAGGCTTTTCAAACGGGTGTTGTCCCGTGCCAGGGAAAAGCCGAACGGATTGGCATCAAGGCCCGCCGGCCCCATCAGTTGCACGTTGCTGAGGTAGTTGTTGTTGATCAGGTATTGGGCACTGATGAGGTCGCCGAGGTAGACGTCGTCCTGTCCATAAGCCACCGCCCCCAGCGCATCGAGCGCCGAGGCGTAACGTTGCACGCTGGCCTCGGGATAGAAGGCTTCGACGGTCTGCACCGGCAGGTAGTCTTCGACCATGGCAATGCGTTGGCCCGCCAGGTCTTGCGGCAGGCGCTCGTCCAGACGAGTGACCAGCATCGGCTGGTCCTGCGCGTAAGCGCTGGAGAGGATCACTTGCGGATCCGCAGCTTCAAAGTTGTTCGAGGTGCCGAGCATGTCCAGCTCACCCTGCTTGAGCGCGTTCATCGCCGTCGCACGCGTGTCGTAACGCAGCACGTCGATCCGCACGTTCAGCAGTTGCGCCAGCAGAGCCGCGTAGTCGGCGGTGATGCCTTCCAGCTCATCGTGATTGCGCGTCATCTCGAAAGGCGGGTAGTCCGGCCCCGATACGCCGAGGCGTAAACGTCGTTTGTCGCGCAGCCATTGCTGATCGCTTGGCCCTGGCGCGAACCCAGGGTCTACCAACGTGGAGCGCCCCAACAAACTCAAGGGCCTGGGTTCGTCGGCGAGTGCCGTCGGTGCGTGCGGCCCAAGGCACAGCAGCACGAGCAACAGCACGAAACGCACGCTGCGGGCACTCAAATCAGATGATTGCGTATGGCGAAATCCCTCAGGTGCACCGCCGCATTGACCCCGAGTTTTTCGATCAGACGGGTCTTGTAGGTGCTGACCGTCTTGTGGCTCAGGTGCATGACTTCGGCAATCGCCTTGTTGGCAAGGCCTCGGGCCAGGTACTGCAGGATCGTCAGTTCGCGGTTGGAGAGGTTGTCGATCATCTGTTTTTCCGTGTGCTGCAGCGTATCCATTGAGCCGCACGCCAGATGCGCAAAATAGGTGTAGCCGGCCGTCAACGCGTTTACCGCCTTGTGCAGCTGGCTCAGGCTGTTGGTTTTCGAGACATAGCCCAATGCCCCGGCACGCATGCAGCGCTCTTGAAAAAACAGCGGGTCGAGGGAGGTGAACACCAGCACCGCACATGACCCGCCATCGGCTCTGACCCGCTCCAGCAAATCCAGTCCGTTACCACCGGGCATGACCAGATCCAGAATCATCAGGTCCACCGCATGGTCACGTTGTATGGACAACGCCTCGCCTACGCTGGACGCCTCATGGATGGGTTTGAAGCCTTCCTGTTCCAGTACAAGTTTGACTGCGGCGCGGATCACCGGATGATCGTCCACAATCAGCACTGACTTCATGGCTACTTCCTGTGCAAAGACTCGACGATGACCCGCGGATACCCGCGGGACAGATGCAACGGCTGCGTTAAGACTCTTTCATGAGGAAAAGGAACAATCTACCTGTCAGAAATGACAGTTCAGACGAACGGTAGGCCTGTATCAGCCGGCTTTGCGCTGATAGTGCCCCCGCGGCCATGGTTGAACATGCTCGGCCAGGGTCGGATCAACCTTCATCATCAGTTGCTCGATACAGGCCATTTCCGGCAGCAAGGTGTGGCTGACCCTGACCTTGCGATTGTCGATCATCGGCGTCGAAGGCAACTGCGCCGCTTGACCGTCGTAGATCAGCGCGTGATGCACCTGCGGGTTGTGCAGAAAAAACCCGCGCAGGTCCAGCGCTCCGACAGCCATTGACGCGTTGACAATGACCAGATCAAACGGCGCGCATCCGTATTCAACCAGGGTCAACAACTCGCCAAGATTTTGTACCGGCGCCACGCGGTAATAACCGAGTTGATTGAACAGGCGCTCGATTTTCATGCGCTGAAAATGCTGCTCGTCGGCGATCAGGATTCGTAAGGATTTGTTCGGCACCGTAACCTCCCAGGCATAGCGGTTTTTTTTGATGCGCGGAGGCTACGGGAGACGCGCAGATGTTTCTGTAGGACTTTTCCTAAAAATCAGCCATCGCCCTGCGATCGGCGTAAGCCCTGCGGTCAAGCCTGGGTTTCACTGCGTTGGCGCAACCAGCGCAACAAATCCTCGCCGCTCATTGGTCGCGCGAACCAGTAGCCCTGCCCTTGTGTACAGCCGAGTGCCAGCAATTGCTGACGTTGCGCTTCGGTTTCGATGCCTTCGATCACCACCGACATGCCCAACGTTTCTCCCAGTGCCAGCGTGCTGCCGATCACCGCCCGGCAACGCGGGTCGTCTTCAAGGCTGCGGACAAATTCGCCATCGAGCTTGATCTCGTTGAACGGCAACTGGCAAAGGCGCTGCAATGATGAAAACCCGGCGCCGAAGTCGTCGATGGACAACCGGCAACCCATCATTCGCAGGCGAACCAGATTTTCGAGGCTGGTGACGGGCGCTTCCAGAAGTCCGCTTTCAGTGAGTTCGAACGTGACACCGGGGCCTGACGCCGAGTAGGCATTCAGCAGTCCCCGAACGCTGGCCGGCAGCCCACTGTTGGCGAGTTGCGCCGCTTGCAGGTTGAACGCCATGTTCAATCGAAACCCCTCGCGTCCGGCGAGTTGCTGCATGTGCAACGCCTGATCCATTTGTGAGAACAGCAACTCATCCATCAGCTCCAGGCGCTCCAGCACCGGCATAAACCCGGCGGGTGGCAGCACGCCTTTAAACGGGTGCAACCAGCGACTGAGCACTTCCACGCCACAGACTTCGCCGGTTTGCAGATTGAACTTGGGCTGATACCACGCCTGAATCTGCTCTTCGATCAATCCACGGCGTACCTCGTCTACGCGAGCCAATGGTGATCCGGCAAGCTGACTGCGCTCGACAGGCGGTGCCGCCAGGTGCTTGTTCAACAGCGCCCGCACCGCTTCGCCGGACACAGGCTTGCCGACATCCCCCAATAACGTCAGGCCGAGCAGGCCCACCAATTGATGCACGGCACGCCGCAGATCGGCCGACAACGCGCTGCAGATGATGATTGACTTCACCTGCTTCGAAACAGCGACCTTCTGCAAAAACGTCAGGCCGTCCATGCCTTCCATCTGCAAATCACAGAGTGCGATATCCACCGGGCCGACGGCGTCGAGCACCGCGAGCGCTGCTGCGCCATCGCTGGCGGCGAACACTTCATCGCAGCCCAGGTTGCGCAGGAGCGTGACCGCCACCGAGCGTTGGAAGGCGTGATCTTCGAGGACCAGGACACGAAGCGGCAAACCGGGCGTCATGAGTAAATCCTCTGCCTGGCGGACCAGCCGTCGAGACCTTGCAAAAAATCGCTGATCGACTGCTGATCCGCCGTGCGTACCAGGCTCAAGTTCCGTTGCCCGTGCGAATACAGGACTTCCGGTTGTTGCTGGCCCCGACGGGCGTCATGGATCAGGCCGTGACGCACTTGGGAATTGCTGACGAAAAACCGATACGGGTCGGCCCCCGCGCTCGCCAGCATTTCGCCGTTGATGATCAACAGATCGAAATGCTCGAAGGGCTCGCAGGAATAGTGAGTCAGGCTCAGCAATTCACGGAAAGACAGCACCGATGCAATCGCGTGATAACCCAACGCTCGCAGGGACCTTTCAATGGTTACGCACTGAAACTTGTTTTTGTCGGCTATCAGCATTCGCTGGCATTTGTAAGACATGGCTTCGACAGTGGCATTGAGAATTCGGAGCGCGAGGCGCCTGTTTCAATCACGCTATCCGAAACATTCATGCAGCTATCTAGGACATGTCTTAAAGATCACTGCTGCAGTCAAGGCATCATTGCCACCCGAACCGGCGGATGTAAAAGCCCTTCACTGCCTGGGTCAGGCCCATGTACGCCAACAAAATCACCGGCAAAAACACAAAGTACAGCGACGGCAACGCCTGCAATTTGAAGTAATGCGCCAGCGGTCCCATCGGCAGGAAAATCCCCACGGCCATGATGATCCCGGTCATTACCATCAGCGGCATCGCCGCGCGGCTTTGCAGGAACGGGATTTTCGGGGTGCGAATCATGTGCACGATCAGCGTCTGGGTCAGCAGCCCGACCACGAACCAGCCGGACTGGAACAGGGTCTGGTGGTCCGGGGTATTGGCGTCGAACACGTACCACATCAGCGCAAACGTAGCGATGTCGAAGATCGAGCTGATCGGGCCGAAGAACAGCATGAAGCGCCCGACATCCGCTGGTTGCCAGCGTTGCGGCTTGGCGAGCATTTCTTCATCGACGTTATCGAACGGAATGGCGATCTGCGAGATGTCGTACAGCAGGTTTTGCACCAGCAGGTGCATTGGCAGCATCGGCAGGAACGGAATGAACGCGCTAGCCACCAGCACCGAGAACACGTTGCCGAAGTTCGAGCTGGCGGTCATTTTGATGTACTTGAGCATGTTGGCGAAGGTCCGGCGCCCTTCCAGCACGCCCTCCTCCAGCACCATCAGGCTTTTTTCCAGAAGGATGATGTCGGCCGCTTCCTTGGCGATGTCGACGGCGCTGTCCACCGAAATACCGATGTCGGCGGTGCGCAGCGCCGGGGCGTCGTTGATGCCGTCGCCCATGAACCCGACCACATGGCCGTTGGCTTTGAGCAGCCGCACGATGCGCTCCTTGTGCGACGGTGTCAGTTTGGCGAAGACGTTGGTGGTCTCCACCGCCACCGCCAATTGCGCATCGCTCATGCGTTCGATGTCGTTGCCCATCAGCAGGCCTTGCTGCTCCAGACCGACCTCGCGGCAGATCTTGGCGGTCACCAGTTCGTTGTCGCCCGTCAGCACTTTCACCGCCACGCCATGAGCGGCCAGGGCCTTGAGGGCCGGCGCGGTGCTTTCCTTGGGCGGATCGAGAAACGCCACGTAGCCGATCAGCGTCAGTTCCTGTTCATCCGCCAGGCTGTAGGCATCGCGGCCTTCGATCATCGGCCGTGCAGCCACCGCCACCACCCGCAGACCTTCGGCGTTGAATGCGGCCGTGACCTGGCGAATGCGCGCCAGCAGGTCATCGGTCAGCGCTTCGTCGACGACGCCGTGACGCACCCGGGTGCAGACCGCCAGCACTTCTTCCACCGCCCCTTTGCAGATCAGCAGATGTGCGTGTTCGCGCTCGGCGACCACCACCGACATGCGCCGGCGGGTGAAGTCGAACGGGATCTCGTCGACCTTGCGAAACGCCGTGCCGACCTTCAGTTCACGGTGGATTTCGACGTGTTCGAGCACCGCCACGTCCAGCAGGTTTTTCAGGCCGGTCTGGTAGTAGCTGTTGAGGTAAGCCATTTCCAGCACGTCGTCGGAGTCGTTGCCCCAGACATCGACGTTGCGCGCCAGAAAGATTTTGTCCTGGGTCAGGGTTCCGGTCTTGTCAGTGCACAGCACATCCATGGCGCCGAAGTTCTGGATCGCGTCGAGGCGTTTGACGATGACTTTCTTGCGCGACAGAAACACCGCGCCCTTGGCCAGGGTCGAGGTGACAATCATCGGCAGCATTTCCGGGGTCAGGCCCACGGCGATCGACAGCGCGAACAGCAGCGCCTCAGTCCAGTCGCCCTTGGTGAAACCGTTGATGAACAGCACCAGCGGCGCCATGACGAACATGAAACGGATCAACAGCCAGCTGACTTTGTTGACGCCGGTCTGGAACGAGGTGGGCGCACGATCGGTGGCGCCGACTCGCTGGGCCAGCGCACCGAAATAGGTGTTATTGCCGGTGGTGAGGATCACCGCCATCGCCGTGCCGGACACCACGTTGGTGCCCATGAACAGAATGTTGTCGAGGTCCAGCGGGTTGCTGGTGTCGCGGTCTTGCTGGCGGGGGAATTTTTCCACCGGCATCGATTCGCCGGTCATCGCCGCCTGGCTGACGAACAGGTCTTTGGCGCTGAGCACCCGGCAATCGGCGGGGATCATGTCACCGGCCGACAGCACGATCAGGTCGCCTGGAACCAGTTGTTTGATCGGCAATTCGATGCGATTTTCAGCCCGGCGCAACACCGTGGCGGTGTTGCTCACCATCGCCTTGAGCGCGTCGGCCGCCTGGTTGGATTTGGTTTCCTGCCAGAACCGCAGCAACGTCGAGAGCACCACCATGGAGAAAATCACCGTGGCGGCTTTCAGGTCCTCGGTCAGCCAGGAGATGACCGCGAGCAAGGTCAGCAGCAGGTTGAACGGGTTTTTGTAGCAGTGCCACAGGTGAATCCACCACGGCAGCGGCTGCTCGTGCTCGACTTCGTTGAGGCCGAATTGCTCGCGCAAAACGTCGGCTTCCGGTTCGCTCAAGCCGTCAGTGTGCGTGCCGAGTTTTTCCAGCAATTGACCGGTGTCGCTGTTGGCCGCGGCCACCAGCGTTTGCGCCAGCGTCGGCGGCACTTCACGGCTGACGGTGGTGTCGGTGAAATTTTCCAGCAACGCCAGTCGGCGAAAGTGCCGGCCGATATGGCGGGTGCGCAGGAATCCGGCGAAGAATTCCTTTAGCAAAGTCAGGTTCATGGCATTTCCCCCAGGGTCAGCCGGGAAACCGTCGAGCAGGCGTGTCGGTGCGCCGCGATGACGACAACAAGTCGAACATCACGCACGGTTCAGCGTCGATGAGAGGGACATCGGGACACGGGCCAGGACTGGCCGCGATCGGGATGCCGCTGCTCGCTATCAGGCGAGACAACGGCACAAAAAAATGCGCGTTATCTTGCCGGGAAGGTGCCGGTTACTGGAACCGGCCGACTACTGTCACTCGAACAAGTACCCACTGTGGGTCTCCGCTATTGATGAAAACGCGCGAAGCTTACGCCGCGATTTGTGGAGAGTAAACGAAGGAACGGTGGGTGGAGGGGGAATCGCGGGGATCTTCAGGAAGGGTTCAGCTTTCAGGTTTTGCAGTGTTCTTTCAGGCCCCTTCGCGGGCAAGCCCGCTCCCACATGGGCCGGTGAACACAGGTCCATTGTGGGAGCGGGCTTGCTCGCGAAGGGGGCCTCACAGTTGCTAAAAATCTCAGCTGGCCGTCGCCAGCAACAAATCCACCATCGAGCGGCTGTGCCCGCGGTTCTTGCCGTGCTCATACAGCGACCCGGCAATTTCATCGGCGCGGATCGGCAGGATCGACAGCAGCGTGTCGCTCAAGCCATGGCTCGCCTGGCAGAAGCCCTGCATATAAATGCCGGCGTTGCAGCGCTCGTCAGTGATCAGTTTGTAGTTGCGGTCGACCTCGAAGTCTCCGAGGTACTGCTCCAGCGGCGCCAGCAGTTTGCGGTGCATCTGACGCTCGTAACCGGTGGCCAGTACCACCGCGTCGTAATGGCGAACCGTGACTTCGCCGGTCGCGTTGTTACGCACCGCCAGTTCAATGCCACGCTCGGTGGCGGTGGCTTTCTCGATGGTGGTCAGGGTGCGGAACGCGTGGCGCGCGATGCCTGAGACTTTCTGACGATAGAAGATGCCGTAGATGCGTTCGATCAGGTCGATGTCCACCACCGAATAGTTGGTGTTGTGGTACTCGTTGACCAGACGCTCGCGCTCGCTGTGCGCCTGCTGGAACACCAGGTCGGTGAACTCCGGCGAGAACACTTCGTTGACGAACGGGCTGTCATCCGCCGGTTTCAGCGCGGAGCCGCGCAGGATCATGTCGACCTGTACCGACGGGAAGCTGTCGTTCAAATCGATGAAGGCTTCCGCCGCGCTCTGCCCGCCGCCGATGATCGCGATGCTCATCGGCTGATTGTCCACGCACGGTTGCTTGGCCATTTGCGCCAGGTACTGCGAGTGATGGAACACCCGACCGTCACCCTTGAGCGCCTTGAATGCCTCGGGAATGCGCGGCGTGCCGCCGGCACTCACCACCACCGAACGGGTGGTGCGCACGTGCTGCTGCCCCTGGGTATCGCGCGAAATCACGCGCAGCGCTTCGACCTGCTGGTTGTGCAACACCGGCTCGATGGTCAGCACTTCTTCGCCATAACGGCTTTGTGCGTCGAACTGGCCGGCGACCCAGCGCAGGTAGTCGTTGTATTCCATGCGGCACGGATAGAAGGTGCCCAGGTTGATGAAGTCCACCAGGCGACCGTGGTGTTTCAGGTAGTTGACGAACGAATACGGGCTGGTCGGGTTGCGCAGGGTCACCAGGTCCTTGAGGAAGGAAATTTGCAATTCGCTCTGGGTCACCAGGGTGTTGCCGTGCCAGCGGTAGTCCGCCTGCTTGTCGAGAAACAGAACATCCAGCTCGCCCTGGTTCGGCCCGCGCTCTTGCAGGGCGATGGCCAGTGCCAGGTTCGAAGGGCCGAAACCGACGCCGATCAGGTCGTGAACGATGGGCGATGCAATTGCCTGTGTCATTTCCAGTGTCCTCTGGATGAACCCCCGAGCAACGGGGAATAAACCTAAGTGACCTGACCGCCTCGGAGCAGGACAGCAGGTCGTCTGTTGATTAGGAACGAGGACAGTGAAAAAAAATTTAATCGCAAGGGATCAATGGGCGTCCCACTGCCGCATCCGCACGCGGCAATGTTTCATGGCATTGACGATGTGCTTCTCCACCAGCGCGCGGGAAATACCGAGGGTTTCGGCGATTTCCGGATGAGACAGGCCATCGATCTTGCGCAGCAGAAAACTTTCGCGGCACAGGCGTGGCAGTTCCGCCAGGGCACGCTGGAGCATGTCCAGGCGCTGGCCGTGGTCGAGGCAATGATGGGGGGATGGCGTGAAGTAGCGTTCTTCGTTGTCGAGCACGTCCAGCGACTCGACCTGACGCAAGGCATTGCGCCGATGATCGTCGATCACCAGGTTGAGCGCGGTGCGATAGAGGAATGCCCGGGGCTGCTCGATCGGCGTGTCACTGGAACGCTCCAGTACCCGCAGATAAGCGTCATGCACCACATCTTCGGCCACCTGACGGTTGCCTAGCTTGGCGTTCAGGAAACACACCAGCTCGCGGTAGTAGTTTTCCAACATGACTCCCGGCCGCACACGGTGCGGTTTCTATCCTTGAGCCACTTCGGCGACCGCACGGATGGGCAGTGGCAAGATGGTGGCAGTTCGAGCCGCGTAATTTATAGTAATTCTCATATAGATTTAAAGGGCTGGTTTGACTTACCCGATAAATAGTCATGATCACGCCACTGCAAAACCGTTGTTACAGGTGTTACGCCATATTTCTGCACCTAAATTCCCCGCTGTATTCATCGTTAACATGACAGCTCCCCGTGTCTGTCGGCTTACCGGCAGCGTTCGGCTGTCGCCGGTTTTTGTGCGCAGGCTGAACGACGGGCCGATTTCCATTGGCCGGAACCCTGCATGAAACGTCCCCGACAGACCCGACGCGCCCTGCTTGTAGCACTGTGTCTGATCCCCGTTATCGCCGTCGCCGCCTGGCAAATCATCCCGCCCGGCCGGGACAAATTCGCCACCGTGCAAGTCAGTCGTGGCGACATCGAAAGCAGCGTCACCGCGCTGGGCACCCTGCAACCTCGGCGCTATGTCGACGTCGGCGCGCAAGCGTCGGGGCAGATCCACAAGATCCATGTCGAGGTTGGCGACGTGGTCAAGGAAGGCCAGTTGCTGGTGGAGATCGACCCGTCCACCCAGCAGGCCAAACTCGACGCCGGGCGTTTCTCCATCGAAAACCTCAAGGCGCAGCTGCAGGAACAACGCGCGTTGCACGAGCTGGCCCGGCAGAAATTCCAGCGCCAGCAGAATCTCAAGGCCGGCGGCGCCACCCGTGAGGAAGACGTGCAAACCGCCCAAGCCGAATTGCGCGCCACCCAGGCCCGCATCGACATGTTCCAGGCGCAGATCCGCCAGGCCGAAGCCAGCCTGCGCAGCGATCAGGCCGAACTCGGTTACACGCGGATTTACGCGCCGATGTCCGGCACCGTGGTCGCCCTCGACGCTCGGGAAGGCCAGACCCTGAATGCCCAGCAGCAGACGCCGCTGATTTTGCGCATCGCCAAGCTGTCGCCGATGACGGTGTGGGCCGAAGTCTCGGAAGCCGACATCGGCCACGTCAAACCCGGCATGACCGCGTGGTTCACCACCCTCAGCGGGGGCAATCGGCGCTGGAGCAGCACCGTGCGCCAGATTCTGCCCGTACCGCCCAAACCACTGGACCAGACCAGCCAGGGCGGTGGCAGCCCGGCCAGTTCAAGCAAAAGCGGCAGCGCGCGCGTGGTGCTCTACACCGTGTTGCTCGACGTGGATAACGCCGACAACGCACTCATGGCGGAAATGACCACCCAGGTGTTCTTCGTTTCAGACCAGGCAAAAGACGTTTTGACGGCGCCCATCGCGGCCTTGCAGGGCGGCACCCAACCCAACCTGCAGACCGCGCAGGTCGTCGCCGCAAACGGCAGCATCCAGCAACGCGACGTCCGCACCGGCATCAGCGACCGGCTGCGGGTGCAGATCCTCGACGGTTTGCAGGAAGGCGATCACCTCTTGATCGGCCCGGCCGACGGGAGTGGCGGCTGAATGCGCACGCCCCTGATCGAGCTGCAGGAGATCCGCAAAGCCTACGGCGGCGGCGATTCCCCGGAAGTTCACGTGTTGCGCGGCATCGACCTGTCGATCCACGCCGGGGAGTTCGTGGCGATTGTCGGCGCGTCCGGCTCCGGCAAGTCGACGCTGATGAACATCCTCGGGTGCCTCGACCGGCCGACTTCGGGCGAATACCGCTTCGCCGGCGAAAACGTCGCCGGACTCGACAGCGATGAATTGGCCTGGCTGCGCCGCGAAGCGTTTGGCTTCGTGTTCCAGGGCTATCACCTGATTCCGTCCGGCTCGGCCCAGGAAAACGTCGAGATGCCGGCGATCTACGCCGGCACCCCGGCCGCCGAACGCCACGCCCGCGCCGCCGCCCTGCTCGACCGTCTCGGCCTGGCCTCGCGCACCGGCAACCGCCCGCATCAACTGTCCGGCGGCCAGCAACAACGGGTGTCCATTGCCCGCGCATTGATGAACGGCGGCCACATCATCCTCGCCGACGAACCCACCGGCGCCCTCGACAGCCACAGTGGCGCCGAGGTGATGAACCTGCTCGACGAACTGGCGGGCCAGGGTCATGTGGTGATCCTCATTACCCACGACCGTGAAGTCGCGGCCCGGGCCAAGCGAATCATCGAAATTCGTGACGGGCTGATCATCAGCGACAGCGCCCACGACAACCCCGACGCGCAGACTTCGACCAACCCCGGCGCACTGCAAGCGGTGGATTTGCGCAAGCGCCTGAGCGAAGGCGCCGAAGCCACTGGCGCCTGGAAAGGCGAACTGGTCGACGCCGTGCAAGCGGCCTGGCGGGTGATGTGGATCAACCGCTTTCGCACCGCGCTGACACTGCTCGGCATCATCATCGGCGTGGCGTCGGTGGTGGTGATGCTCGCGGTCGGCGAAGGCAGCAAGCGCCAGGTCATGGCGCAAATGGGGGCCTTCGGCTCGAACATCATTTACCTCAGTGGCTCGGCGCCCAACCCGCGAACGCCGCTGGGCATCATTACCCTGGACGATGTCGCGGCCGTCGGTGGCCTGCCGCAAGTGATGCGCATCATGCCGGTCAACGGCCAGGAAGCGGGGGTGCGCTTCGGCAACCTCGACCACTTGAGCTACGTCGGCGGCAATGACACGAACTTCCCGGCGATCTTCAATTGGCCGGTGGTGCAAGGCAGTTATTTCACCCAGGAAGATGAACGCAACGCGGCAGCGGTCGCGGTGATCGGCCACAAGGTGCGGACCAAACTGCTCAAGGACGTCGCCAACCCGATCGGCCAGTACATCCTGATCGAGAACGTGCCCTTCCAGGTGGTCGGGGTGCTCGCCGAAAAAGGCGCCAGCTCCGGCGACTCCGACAGCGACGATCGCATCGCCATTCCCTACTCCGCCGCCAGCGTCCGGCTGTTCGGCACCTACAACCCCGAATACGTGGCCATTGCGGCGGCTGATGCACGCAAGGTCAAGGAAACGGAAATCGCCATCGAACAACTGATGCTGCGCCTGCACAACGGCAAGAAGGATTTCGAACTGACCAACAACGCCGCGATGATTCAGGCTGAAGCGCGCACGCAAAACACCCTGTCGCTGATGCTAGGTTCGATTGCCGCGATTTCGCTGCTGGTGGGCGGGATCGGTGTGATGAACATCATGCTGATGACCGTGCGCGAACGTACCCGCGAGATCGGCATCCGCATGGCCACCGGCGCCCGGCAACGCGACATCCTGCGGCAATTCCTGACCGAGGCGGTGATGCTCTCGGTGGTCGGCGGCCTCGCCGGGATCGCCCTGGCGCTGATCGTCGGCGGCGTGCTGATCCTCAGCGAAGTGGCGGTCGCGTTCTCCCTGATAGCGGTGCTCGGCGCCTTCGGCTGCGCCCTGGTTACCGGTGTTGTCTTCGGCTTCATGCCGGCCCGCAAAGCTGCCCGGCTCGACCCGGTCACGGCCCTTACCAGTGAATGAGTTCTTGATGAAGCCGTCCCTCAGTCTGTTGACCCTGTGCCTGTTGCTCGGCGCCTGCGGCACTCCCGCCGAGCGCCCGGACAGCGGCATCGTGCCGCCCTCCTCCTGGCAATCGCCCCACACCGATAACGCCACGCGCAACAACCGGCAATGGTGGACGCAATTCGGCAGCCCGCAGCTGGATCAACTGATCCAACAGGCGCGCTCCGGCAGTTTCGATCTGGCCGCCGCCATGGCGCGCGTGCGTCAGGCGCAAGCCGAAACGGTGGTGGCCGGCGGTTCGCTGCTGCCCGAGGTGCAGGCCGGTTTGAATGCCAATCGGCAAAAACTGCTGCGCGGTAGCGGTTACAGCCAGCTCGATGCCGACAGCAGCAATAAAGCCGTGGATTACTTCGACGCCAACCTCAGCGCCAGTTACGAAATCGATTTCTGGGGCGGTCAACGCGCGACTCGCGACAGCGCGCAGTTCGGGTTGAAGGCCAGCGAGTTCGACCAGGCGACAGTAGAGCTGACGCTGCTCAGCGGCGTCGCCAGCGGCTACGCGCAAACCTTGTCGTTGCGTGAACAAAGCCGCATCGCCGCGCTGAACCTGACCAACGCGCAGAACGTGTTGCAACTGGTGCAGACACGGTTTGACGCCGGCTCCGCCACCGCGCTGGAACTGGCGCAGCAGAAGAGCCTGGTGGCGGCACAACAACGGCAATTGCCGCTGGTGCAGCAACAGGCCCAGGACGCGCTGATCAGCCTGGCCACCCTGCTTGGCCAGCCTGTTCAGCAATTGACGTTGGCTCAGGAGCGCTTCGATCAACTGTCATGGCCGACCATAGGCGCCGGCCTGCCCAGCGACTTGCTCAGCCGCCGCCCGGACATCGCCCGCGCCGAAGCGCAATTGTCTGCCGCGCAGGCCGATGTCACCGTCGCCCGCGCCGCCATGCTGCCCACCGTCACCTTGAGTGCGGAGCTGGGCTCGGGCGCGGATCGGGCGGCGGACCTGCTGCGCAGTCCGTTCTATAACCTCACCGCCGGGTTGCTCGCCCCGGTGTTCAACAATGGCCGCCTGGGGGCCGAGCGCGACAAGGCCACGGCGCGGCAGGAAGAATTGCTGGAAATCTATCGCGGGGCAATCATCAACGGCTTCGCCGACGTGGAAAAAGCGCTGAACAGCATTCGTGGGCTGGATGAGCAGCGCCAATGGCAAGGCGAGGAATTGAACCAGGCGCAGACCGCGTTCTCCATCGCGCAAAGCCGTTATCAGGCCGGCGCGGAAGATTTGCTGACGGTACTGGAAACCCAACGCACGCTGTACGCGGCGCAGGATCTGAATGTGCAACTGAGGTTGGCGCGGTTGCAGGCGAGCATTGCGCTGTACAAGGCGCTCGGCGGTGGGTGGCAGGTTCTGTAGATTTTTGCTGACTGAAAAGACGCCTTCGCCGGATCGCCGCCCGCTCCCACAGTTGACCGAGTTGTTTGGATAAACTCGGTCAACTGTGGGAGCGGGCTTGCTCGCGAAGAACGATAACGCGGTGCGCCTGCTTAACTCTCAATCGGCTTGGCCTTCAGATGCCGCGCATACCACGGCCGCTGCGGCACTTTGCGGAACAGGTCCGCCAGCTTCTTCTCGTCATCGCCAAAGGTAATGCGCAACGCCAGCTTCATGGTTTCCGGGTCCATCTCCACCGACTTGCCCGCCTGCAACCCCGGCGTCGTGCTGCAACCATGGGTGCTCGGCCCGAGCCACGGGTCCGCCACTTCCACCCATCGCCCCGGCGCAAACCACGCCACGCCATTGACCTCCAGCCGGCTGACCTCACCTGGATGAAAGCGCTCGTGCGCGCGAAACCAGTCTTCCAGGCGATCATCGATCCAGCCATGAAAATGCCAGAACACCGGGTGCACATGAGAAGAAAACGGGTCGCCAAGGAAGTCGTTTTCCGGCGCATACCAGCGCGCGGAAAAATCCGCCGGATCCCGGGCGAACGGCACCGGCTGACCATTGGAGGGATCGCGCGGCACCGAGGCCCAGCGCATGTGCAACCAGTCGTGCAGGCCCAGTTCGACTTCGGAGCCGAACTGGCCCAAGGTCAACTTCGACAGATAACGCGGGTCGCGATAGCGCGACTCCCAGACCTGAAAGTTGCTGTGGTAGGTCTCGGCGGTCTTGATGTCACTGACCCATTGCGAATACTCGGCATCGTCGTCGGCCAGCCAGGTCGGCGGCAGCGCGGTGCCGTCATGGTTGTCGCAATACTGGGCGAAGCCGATGCGATCGCGGGCCAGTTCCGGCTGGGGCAACGGAAAGTGCTGCCACGACGGCAAGTCCTGCATCGACCGCGCCGTGCCGAGCATGTGCCGATGCATGAAGAAAAAGTCCACGCCCGAGCCGTTGCGATCCTTGCGCGCACCACGGGCATCACGCTCCTGATCGCGCGGGCCGGGCTGCCAGCCAATGCCGCGCAACGCATTGCGCTTGTCTTCGGACAAGGTGTGCCACTTGTCCCGCGAGGCATGCCAGAGCTGGTGAAACAGCCGATGTTCAGCGGAAACCAGCCACGCCAGCAGCGGCGCATTAAGCCCGACGCGCTCGCGGGCTTCGGGGAACACCCGTTTGACGGCGATAAAACGATTGTCTTGCGCGGTCAGCATCAACGGCCGATCGAGGTTCAGCACCCGACCGCTGAGCGTGCCGCTGCCGGCATTGCCGAACCCGGCCCAGACTTCGTCCAGCGCCATGTTGAATTCATAGTCGGGGGTGCCGTTGGCCGCGTTGGCGCTGATCAGCCGCCAACTCAGCGCCGCCGGTTTGGCCCCGGCCAGATCGCCCAGCACCTGATAACGCGGCGCCTCGCTCGAGCGCAAACGCTCGGCGGTGTCGAGGAATCCGATCACGCCGCGCCCTTTATGGCCGATGTCGAGAAACACTTCCAGCCCGTCCCGTGGCAGCCCTTCAATGCCGGCATCAGGCCCCTCGAAACGAATCTGCCAGACGCCACGCAAGGTGTTCGCCAACTGCTGGCCGGCGGTATCCGCCACATCGAATGAGGCTTCGCCGGGGGTGATCGTCGGATCCGGTTTCGTCCATTCGCGATGCCCATAAAAAGCCGCAGGCACGGCGGCGCCGGTCAGCGCCAGGCCTGCCATGAACCATCGTCGAGAAATCGTCATTGCCCTACCTGTGTCAGCCATGAAGCAGGCTTTATCCAAGCTAGAACGTTTGTCTCTTCGGAAAATTTAAAAGCATTCGCGAGCAAGCCAGCTCCCACATTGGATCTTCAGTGCTTGCAATATCCCTGTGGGCTTGCTTGAGAACAGGCCGGCAGCCTTGCCTAAATTATCGGTTCAGCCACTCGTTCATCCCAGATAGCAAAGCCCCCACCCCGGGGCAACGAACCTGACTGAGATGAACATGAAAAAAACACGTTCAAAAAAGGCGCTGTACCTCGGCTTGCCGCTGGCGCTCGCGATCAGCGCCGGTGCGGGCTTCATGGCCTGGGATTACTGGTTCAAGGACAATCCCGGCTATCCCGTCAGCGTCATGAAACAGGCCGGGGAACTGCAAGAGCGCATCCTCTCCTTCGACAGCCACGTCACCGTGCCGCTGGACTTCGGCACCGCCGGCAATGAAGCCGACAAGGACGGTGGCGGGCAATTCGACCTGGTCAAGACCGGGCGCGGGCGTTTGTCCGGCGCCGCCCTGACCATCTTCGCCTGGCCGGAAATCTGGAACGGACCGAATGCCCCGCACCGCCCTACCGAAGGGTTTATCGATGAGGCCCGGTTCGAGCAGGAAACCCGCTACAAAATCATCAGTGCCATGGTTCGCGACTTTCCCAATCAGGTAGCCATCGCCTACACCCCGGACGATTTCCGCCGCCTGCACGGCGAAGGCAAGTTCGCGGTGTTCCTGAGCATGCTCAATGCCTACCCGCTGGGTAACGACATCAACGCCCTGGACAAGTGGGCCGCGCGCGGCATGCGCATGTTCGGCTTCAGCTACGTGGGCAACAACGCCTGGGCCGACTCGTCGCGGCCGCTGCCATTTTTCAATGATTCGCGCGATGCCCTTGGTGGTCTGTCGCCGATCGGCAAACAAGCGGTGCATCGCCTCAACGACCTCGGCGTGATCATCGATGTGTCGCAAATGTCGACCAAGGCCCTGGAGCAAGTCGCGCAACTGAGCCGCACGCCGATGGTCGCCTCGCACTCGGCACCGCGCGCGCTGGTGGACATCCCGCGCAACCTCAGCGACCACGAAATGCAACTGATCAAAAACAGCGGCGGCGTGGTGCAGATCGTGGGCTTCCCGACCTACATCCGCCCCCTGAGCAAAACCACTCAGGACAAACTCAATGCCCTGCGCGCGCGCTTCGACCTGCAACCGCTGCAAGGCCTGGAGATGGCGCTGATGCCCGGCGACCCGGTGATCACCGTCTGGTCCGAACAACGTTTCGGCGAGTACGCCAGCCAGCTCTACGCGATTGTCGACGAAGAACCGAAAGCCACGCTCAAGGACTACGGCGACGCGATTGATTACGCGGTGAAGAAAATCGGCATCGACCACGTCGGCATCAGTTCCGACTTCAACGACGGTGGCGGCCTCGATGGCTGGAAGGATGTCAGTGAAGCCCGCAATGTCACCGCCGAACTGATCAGTCGCGGCTACAGCGAAGCCGACATCGCCAAGCTCTGGGGCGGCAATTTCCTGCGGGTCTGGGACCAGGTGCAGCAATCATCCAAACCTGTCGCCAAGAACTGAACGCCACCCTTTGCAGAAGCGAATTGAGCTCATGACCAACCGCCGTTCATTCCTCAAGCAGGCCGGGATTCTTGCCGCCGGACTGCCCCTGAGCAGCGCCGTGACCCTGCCGGCGCTGGCCGGCAATCCCCCGCCGTTGCCCAAGGACAAATGGGCGCAACTGCGCCAGTTGTTCGATCAGGATCCGGACTATTTGCATTTCGCCAACTTTCTGGTGACCTCCCACCCGCGACCGGTGCGCGAGGCCATCGAACGGCATCGCGCCAACCTCGACCGCAATCCGGGCCGGGCAATGGATTGGGACTTGGGCGAAACGGAAAAACGCGAACAGGCCGTGCGGGTCTGGGCCGGCCGTTACCTCAAGGCGAGCCCGGAGCAAATCGCCCTCACCGGCAGCACCACCGAAGGCCTGTCGCTGATCTACGGCGGCATTCATGTGCGCCCGGATCAGGAAATCCTCACCAGCGAGCACGAACACTACGCCACCAACTATGCCCTCGGTTATCGCCAGCAAAAGGACGGGGTCAAGGTGCGCAAGCTCAAGCTGTTCGAGAACAGCCGCGAGATTTCCGTCGACGAAGTGCTCACCTCGATCCGCAACGGCATCCGTCCCGAAACCCGGGTGCTGGGCATGACGTGGGTGCAATCGGGCAGTGGCGTGAAGCTGCCGATTGGCGAGATCGGCAAACTGGTGGAAGAACAGAACCGCAACCGCGACGAAAAGGATCGCATCCTGTACGTGGTCGATGGCGTGCACGGCTTCGGCGTCGAGAACCTCGACTTCCCCGACATGCACTGCGACTTCTTTATCGCCGGCACCCACAAATGGATGTTCGGCCCGCGCGGCACCGGGATCATTTGCGCCCGCTCCGCCGAGCTGAAAGACGTCACGCCGACGATTCCGACCTTCTCCGAAGCCACGACCTTCTCGACCATCATGACCCCCGGCGGCTATCACAGCTTCGAGCATCGCTGGGCGCTGGATGAGGCGTTCAAACTGCATCTGGAGTTGGGCAAGGCCGAGGTTCAGTCGCGCATTCATGCGCTGAACACCTATGCGAAAAACCGTTTGCTGGAGCATCCGCAAATCGAGCTGGTCACCCCGCAAAGCCCGCAATTGTCCGCCGGTTTCAGCTTCTTCCGGATCAAGGACCGTGACTGCGAAAAAGTGGCCACGCAATTGATGGAAAATCGTGTGGTTTGCGACTCGGTGGAGCGCGACGTCGGCCCGGTGATCCGCATTGCCCCCGGCCTGCTCAACACGGAAAACCAGATCGACCGTTTCATGGCGCTGCTGAACAAAACCGCCTGACACCATGAAACAAACCCCTGTGGGAGGGAGCTTTTGTGGCGAGGGGGCTTGCCCCCGTTGGGTGGCACAGCCGCCCCAGCAGTTATTCAGAAACACCGTGCCAGCAGGTTTTGCGACTGCTGCGCAGCCGAACGGGGGCAAGCCCCCTCGCCACAGAAGCCCATCACCACAGTGCCCCCGTTTTCTTTTAAATCGAGACGACAGATGAACCGAGATCTATTAACCGTCCCCCTCAAGGCTCTCGCCCTGACCGCCCTCCTCGCCGGCCTGACGCCAACCGCCGCCCAGGCAGCCACCGCGCCGCCACCGGGCAAGGTATTCAAGGACTGCCGCGACTGCCCGGAAATGGTGGTGCTGCCAGCAGGCACCTTCACCATGGGCACGCCCGACGATGAAGTCGGCCGCGAGCCCGATGAAGGTCCGATGCACGACGTGACCTTCGCCAAGCCGTTCGCCATGAGTCGTTTCCAGATCACCGCCGGTGAATGGGACAGTTACGTGCGCGAGAGCGGCGTGGTCATCGCCAATGGCGATACCCGGCCAGGACGCGAATGTGTCGCCAGCAAACCGCGTTACCCGCAAACCCCGCGTCAGCCAGCGGTGTGCATGAACTTCGACGACGTCAAAAACTACGTGGTCTGGCTGTCAAAAAAAACCGGCCAGAAATACCACATGGTCAGCGAGGCTCAACGTGAATACGCCGCGCGCGGCGGCAGCAAAGGCCCGTTCCCCTTCCCGTTCGATGAAGGCAAGGAATACAGCATCGCCAAGCACGCCAACACCTATGGCCCGGCGGACGGTTACAGCTACAGCTCGCCGGTGGGCAGCTACCCGCCGAATGCTTTCGGCATGTACGACATGCATGGCAACGTTTACGAATGGGTCGAAGACTGCGAACACCCCGACTACGTCGGCGCCCCCACCGATGGCAGCGCGTGGGTCGAACCCAACTGCGAAGCGGTGCGCATTCGCGGCAACGACTGGGGCGAAGCGCCGGTGTTCTCCCGCTCGGGCAACCGCAACAGCCAGTACCCGCAAGAACGCGGCGACTGGATGGGGTTCCGCGTCGTGCGTGATCTCTAAACCCTAACAACTCCCCTGTGGGAGCGAGCTTGCTCGCGATAGCGGACTGACAGTCAACATTTACATCGACTGGAAGACCGCCATCGCGAGCAAGCTCGCTCCCACAGGGTTTGTGTTGTGTCAGTAATATTTGCCATCGCCCTGCCGCCCCGCCGCCAGTCGGGGGTCGCTAAATTAAGCCCTCGACCAGACGTTCTACTGGGTATCTGCTTTTATACCCAAGGAACTGTCTTCCATGACCCAGCCTCCCCGTGGCGCCATCGGCGAGTTGTTCGCCCTGTTGAAACCCTTTCGGCTCATCGTCGCCGCGTCCATTTTCCTGGGCATGGTCGGTGGCCTGAGCGTCACGGTATTGCTGGCGACCATCAACAACGCCCTGCATTCGGACGCCGGCCTGACCCAAGGCGTCGTCGCGCTGTTCGCCGGCCTGTGCCTGTTGGCGCTGCTGAGTTCGATCTGCTCGGACATCGGCACCAACTACGTCGGCCAGCACATCATCGCCAAATTGCGTAAACAACTGGGCGAGAAAGTCCTGTCGGCCCCCATCGAACAGATCGAACGCTACCGCAGCCACCGGCTGATCCCGGTGCTGACCCACGACGTCGACACCATCAGCGACTTCGCCTTCGCCTTCGCCCCGCTGGCGATCTCCGTGACCGTCACCCTCGGCTGCATGGGCTACCTGGCGATTCTGTCGTGGCCGATGTTCCTGATCATGGTCGCCGCGATCCTGATCGGCACTGCAATCCAGGCTTACGCCCAGAGCAAAGGTGTGCAGGGTTTCATGGCCGCCCGTGACGCTGAAGACGAATTGCAAAAGCACTACAACGCGATTGCCGAAGGCGCCAAGGAGCTGCGTATTCACCGCCCGCGCCGCCAGCGCATGTTCGTGTCGGGCATCAAGGCCACCGCTGAATTCATCTGCAATACCCAAGTGCGGTCGATCAATACGTTCGTGATCGCCAAGACGTTCGGCTCGATGCTGTTCTTCGTGGTGATCGGCCTGGCGCTGGCGCTGCAGACGTTCTGGCCGAGCGCCGACAAAACCGTGATGAGCGGCTTCGTGCTGGTGCTGCTGTACATGAAAGGCCCGCTGGAACATCTGATCAGCACCTTGCCGATTGTCAGCCGCGCCCAGATTGCTTTCCGGCGGATCGCCGAACTCTCCGAGCAGTTTTCCACCCCCGAACCCCACTTGCTGCTGAGCGATCAGGGCCACGTCAAACAGGCCGTACACGAACTGAAACTGGCCGATGTGCGTTTCGCCTTCCCGGCGGCCGAAGGTGCTGCGCCGTTCCAGCTCGGGCCGGTCAACCTGACGATCAAGCACGGCGACATTACGTTTATCGTCGGCGAAAACGGTTGCGGCAAGACCACGCTGATCAAACTGCTGCTGGGCCTGTACACGCCGCAACAGGGTGAGATCCGTGTCAACGGCGAAGCTATCGACGCACAGAATCGCGACGACTACCGTCAATTGTTCACCACGATTTTTGCTGACTATTACCTGTTCGATGACGTGGTCCAGGGCGACACGCACATTCCCGAAGATGCCAACAAATACCTGCAACGGCTGGAGATCGCGCACAAAGTCAGCGTCAAGGACGGCAACTTCACCACCACCGACCTCTCCACCGGCCAGCGCAAGCGCCTGGCGCTGGTCAATGCCTGGCTCGAAGAACGCCCGGTGCTGGTGTTCGATGAATGGGCGGCCGACCAGGACCCGACCTTCCGCCGAATCTTCTACACCGAGCTGCTGCCGGACCTGAAGCGCCTGGGCAAGACCATCATCGTGATTTCGCACGACGACCGTTATTTCGACGTCGCCGACCAACTGGTGCGCATGGAGAGCGGCCGGGTTGTCACCGAACTGGCGCCGGCCTGATTACCAGTGGCGGGGTTGATATCTGTGGCAAGGGAAGCTTTTGTGGTGATTGGACTGAGTGGCAAGGGAAGCCTTTGTGGTGATTGGACTGAGTGGCAAGGGAAGCTTTTGTGGCGAGGGGGCTTGCCCCCGTTGGGTCGCGCAGCGGCCCCCTCTTCATCCAACAACAGGGGGACTGCTGCGCAGTCCAACGGGGGCAAGCCCCCTCGCCACAAAAGCCCCTTCATCACAAAAGCCCCATCACCACAAGCCTCATCACAAAGCCCCATCACCACAAGCCCCATCACAAAGCCCCATCACCACAAGCCCACTCATCACAAAGCCCCATTACCACAAGCCCACTCACCACAATGCGCCATCACCACAAGCCCAATTACCACAAGCGCCCGCGCCACAGGTTCGCAACAAACCGGCTCATTTCATCGTGGTGAAATTTATTTCTCAGGTTTCTTTCCGGTTTTTGCTTCGCGCCGCGTCTAATAATCATTCTTATTAACAAAAACACTACACGACACTTTTCAGGAGCTCAGGTAAGTAATGCGACCTCAACCACGCCGCACACCTCTCGCGCTGGCCGTACAGCGCCCGACTTTGCATCGCACCCTGTTCACCAGCGTACTGCTGACCGCCACCTTGCTGGGGAGCTCGATGGCCAATGCTGCACCTGTAAAAGTGAATATCGCCGTTCAGCCGCTTTCCAACGCGCTGACCGAGCTGGGCATGCAGACCAACCTGCAGATCCTGTACAGCCCGGACCAGGTCGCGGGCATCAAGTCCCGTGCGGTGTCCGGTTCCCTGGAACCGTCCGACGCCCTGAAGGCGCTGCTGCAAGGCACCGGCATTTCGTTCCAGATCAACGGCAACAGCGTGACCCTGGTCTCCGGCGGCGGTTCGGGCCTGCAACTGGGCGCGACCACCATTTCCGGCCAGGCCCTGGGCCTGGTCACTGAAGACACCGATTCCTACACCACAGGCGCTACCACTACCGCGACCAAGCTGCCGCTGACCATCCGCGAAACGCCGCAATCGGTGACCGTGGTGACCCGCCAGCAAATGGACGATCGCGGCGTGCAAAGCGTCGGCGATGCCTTGCGCAACACGCCCGGCGTCACCGTGCAGAAGTACGACAGTGACCGCACCGAGTTTTCCGCCCGTGGCTTTGCCATCACCAACTTCCAGTACGACGGCGTCAACATTCCTTACGACGGTGTTTACGGCGAAAACCCGAACAACAGCGACGACGCTGCCAGCCTGGACCACATTGAAGTGATCAAGGGCGCTACCGGCCTGATGACCGGCGCCGGCGACCCGTCTGCCACGGTCAACCTGATCCGCAAGAAACCGACCAAGGACTTCAAGGCTTCGGTCAGCGCCAGCGCAGGTTCCTGGGACAACTACCGCACCGAAGGCGATATCTCCGGTTCGCTGACCGACTCCGGCAACGTGCGCGGTCGCTTCGTCGGTGCCTACCAGGACAAAGATTCGTACATCGACCATTACAGCCAGAAGAAAGACCTGTTCTACGGCGTCCTCGAAGCCGACCTGACCGACGACACGCTGCTGACCCTGGGCGTCGACAAGTCCAGCGCCACCCCGCGCGGCAGCTCCTGGACCGGTAACGCGCCGTACTTCACCAATGGCAACCGCACCGACTTCCCGCGTAGTTTCAACCCGGGCGCAGACTGGAGCCGTCGCGATTTCGACAGCGTCACCTACTTCTCGTCCCTGGAGCAGGCCCTGGCCAATGACTGGAAATTCAAGGCCAGCTTCGATCAGAAAACCACCGATCACGATACCCGCCTGGCTTCCGCCAGCGGTGGTTCGGCCGATCAAGCGACCGGCGAAGGCAACTTCCTGTACTGGGGTCGCTGGGAAGGTCACCGCGTACAGAACACCGCCGACGTCAACGTCTCCGGCCCGTTCTCCCTGGGCGGTCGCGAACATGAACTGGTCGCCGGCTTCATGGCGTCCCACTCGCGCCAGACCGGTGCGACGTACGACACCAGCGCCTTCGAACTGGTCCCGGGCAGCATCTATGACTGGAACGGCAACCTGCCGAAACAGGACTTCCCGAAAAACGGCAAATACGAGCGCACCCAGAGCCAGAACGGCCTGTACCTGGCCACTCGCCTGCGTCCGACCGACGAACTGTCGTTCATCCTCGGCAGCCGTCTGAGCACCTTCAAGTACAACGAAGATTATTCCTACTACCCGGGCGCCGCCCTCAGCGACACGCACGCCAGTTACAAGGAACATGGCGTCGTCACGCCTTACGCCGGTGTGGTCTATGACCTCAACGATACGTACTCGCTGTACGCCAGCTACACCAAGATCTACCAGCCGCAAATCTACAAGGACCTGACCGGGTCGACCCTTAAACCGGTTGAAGGCGACAGCTACGAAACCGGCATCAAGGCGGCTTATTTCGAAGGCAAACTGAACGCCAGCTTCGCCTTGTTCGAGATCAAGCAGGACAACGTCGCGCAATATGTCACCACCGACGTCGGCACCGGGCAGGACATTTACGAAGCCATCTCCGGCGCCACCACCAAAGGTGTGGAAATGGAACTGGCCGGCGAGCTGGCTGAAGGCTGGAACGTATCGGCCGGCTACACCTACGCCCGTACCCGCGACAAGGACGAGCAACGGATCTACGGTTTCCCGCTGGCCTCCAGCAAACCTGAGCACGTGATCCGCACGTTCACCACCTACCGCCTGCCGGGCGCGCTGGACCAGTTCACCGTCGGTGGCGGCATCAGCTGGCAGAGCGCGTTCTACGGCCAGAGCTTCAGCCCGGACCTGGGTAACGGTGAAGGCGGCAGCACCCTGCTCAAACAAGGTGGCTATACCCTCGTGGACCTGATGACCCGCTTCCAATACGACGAGCACCTGAGCTTCACCGCCAATGCCAACAACGTCTTCGACAAGAAGTACATGTCGGGCCTGGGCAACTTCGGCACCACGTTCTACGGCGAGCCACGCAACCTGCAACTCACCGCGAAGTATGATTTCTGATTCATTGAGCTGAACTGAAAATGCCCGCCTCTCTCGAAGCGGGCATTTTTTTTGGAATGGATTTTTGTGGTGAATGTAAGGCCGTCTTCGCGAGCAAGCCCGCTCCCACAGTGGATCTCGGTCACGCACAAAATATTGTGTTCACCAAAGATCCACTGTGGGAGCGGGCTTGCTCGCGAAGGCTATAGTCGCCTCACCTGAAACTCCCGATTCAGGCACAAAAAAAACCGCCAACCTGATTCAGGATTGGCAGTTTTCTCACCTCATCTCAAAGCCTTGAACGCACCCACCCCGCCACTTGCGCGTGAATCCCTGCCACTTCCCCCAACAACCCCGCCATGCGCATGAAGTCGTGGGTCATGCCCGGCTGCTCCAGCAACGTCACCTCGTTGCCCTCGGCGCTCAGTCGCTCGGCATAGGCCAGCCCTTCGTCATGCAACGGATCGTGCCCGGCGAGGTACACCAGCGCAGGCGCCACAGTCGAGAGATCCGCCGCCAGCAACGGCGAGCAGCGCCAATCCGCCAGATCCTGCGACGTCCGCCCGTAGTGCGCGTAGAACCAGTCGAGCGTCGGCGTTTCCAGCAGATAACCCTCGGCGAAATCCCGGTGCGAGGCGCGTTTCGTCGTCGCGTCCGTCACCGGGTACAGCAGCACTTGCGCCTTGGGTTGCAACGCCAATGCCTCGGGTTCACGCACGGCCATGATCGACAACACCGTGGCCAACGTCGCGCCCACGCTGTCGCCGACCAATGCCACCCGATTCGCGTCCAAACCCCGCGCCGCGCCTTCGCGCACCAGCCAGTTCGCCGCATCGCAGGCATCCAGAACCGGCGTCGGGAAACGCCACTCGGGCGCCAGTCGATAATCGACGGTCAACAGCGCAAACCCGCCCTGGGAGACCAGTCGCCGACACAGCGCATCATGGGAATCAAGACTGCCGACCACGTACCCGCCGCCATGGAAATACAACACCACCGGCTGCAACCCCTCGCCCGCTTGCCCGTGGCGATACAAACGCGCCGACAGGCTATGACCGTCCCGCGCGGCAATGGTGAAATCCTCGCAGGCGACGCTGTCCAGCGGCACATCGAGAAACCCCGACGATGCTTCGAAATCAACCCGCGCCTGTTGCGGCGTCTGTTCATGCATCGCACGACTCTTGCCGGTCATCCGGCCGAACTCGGCGAGTTCTAAAAATGCTTCAAGTTCTGGCAACACAGCCATGGGGTGAATCCTTCTACGCAAAGAGGTCAGTGATCGAGCGACATAAAATCTTCAATCTGGTGCGAAACCTGGGGCCAAGGGCTTGCTGTGGCTTAGGTTTTTTTTTGTGGCTCAGAGATTCCTGTAACTCTGGGTTTTCTGTGGCTCAGAGATTCCTGTAACTCTGGGCTTTTTGTGGCTCAGAGATTTCTGTGGCTTAGAGATTCCTGTGGCTTGGAGATTCCTGTAACTCTGGGCTTTCTGTGGCTTGGAGATTCCTGTGGCGAGGGGGCTTGCCCCCGTTGGGCTGCGCAGCAGTCCTGCTTTTTGGGGCCGCTGCGCGACCCAACGGGGGCAAGCCCCCTCGCCACAGAAAGCCCTGAACCACAGGAACTGCCTTGTCACAGAAAGTCCTGAACCACAGGAGCTGACTTGCCACAGAAAGCCCTGAGCCACAGGAACTGCCTCGCCACAGAAAGTCCTGAGCCACAGAAACTTCCTTGCCACTGGAGCTCCCTAACCACAGTTGTTTTCAGGCGATTACCAATTGTCTTTCCAACAAGTCCTCCAGCTGGTCGAGCAATTCGTCACCGCGCAGCAGCTCGTAGTGCCCGCCGGGCAGCAGGCGATCCACGCCGTGGCTGCCGACCTGGGCTTCGAACACCCGGCGTTCGGCGTCACGCTCGGCCACCCACCAGCGATGCGCCGAGACCTTGATCGCCGGCAATTGCCGATGCGCCAGCGCCAGTTGCTTGAGGCGTGAGCCGGTGGCGAAGATTTGCGTGAGTTCGCCCGCGCCCAGCGCGGCTTGTTCGTTTGAGCCGTGCAGCGCCGCTTCGATCACCGTCGTGGCCGCGTCGCGTTCGCTCAGGCCAGGCGCCTTCAGCGCGATCAGCGCCTGCGCTTCGTCAGCGGGCAACCCCAGCACAAATGTCAGGAAATCAGCCAGATCTTCGCGCCAGTCGCCCTGCTCCGCGGTGCCCGCGACGTAGCTGTCGACCAGCCCGGCAAACGCCACTGTTTCCCCTTGGGTTTCCAGTTCGTGGGCGACCAGTTGCGTCAACGCGCCGCCCAACGACCAACCCAGCAAGTAATACGGGCCGTTCGCCTGCTGACGGCGAATTCGTTGCGCATAGGCCTGAGCCATGGCCAACAGCGATTCGTCCTGCCAATGCGGGTCGAGCAGCATCCGACACTGCACGCCGTACACCGTGCGTCGACCTTCCAGTCGGCGGGCCAGCGGTTCGTAGTCGAACACCGTGCCGAAACCCGCGTGCAGGCAGAACAGTGCCGGCACATTGGACATTCGCGCATTCAGCGCCAATAAAGGATCCGGCGCCTGCGCCGGTTCAGCCGCCTGATAACCGCTGAGTTCAGCGATGCACGGTTTCTGCATCAAGTCGCGCAGTTTCAATTCGAAGCCCAACTGCGGCTGACTGCGCACCCGCGAAATGACTTTGAGTACCTGCAACGAATCGCCGCCCAATTCAAAGAAGTTGTCGTCGATGCCCACTTGCGGCAGGCCGAGCACCTCTTGCCAGATCGCGGTCAGCGCCGTTTCCAGCGCGTTGCGCGGCCCGCGATACCCACCGAGCGCCCATTCAGGTGTCGGCAATGCGCGACGATCAAGCTTGCCGTTGGCCGACAGCGGGAAGCGCTCGAGCACGAGGATGCGCGCCGGCACCATGTAATCCGGCAGTTGCGCTTGCAGCTCCGATTTCAAGCGACGATCCAGTCCGACCGCTCCGGGCGCCACCACGTAACCGACCAGTTGCTTGCCGGTCGGCGTGTCGTGCACCACCACGGCGGCATCCTGCACGCCCGCGCACTCACGCAGACGCGCTTCAATTTCGCCCAACTCAATGCGGAAACCGCGGATCTTCACTTGCTGGTCAAGCCGTCCCAGGTAATCAATCAGGCCGCACTCACGCTGGCGCACCAGATCGCCAGTGCGGTACATGCGACCACCGGCCTCGAACGGGTCCGGAATGAATCGCTCGGCGCTCATGCCGGGGCGCTGGTGATAACCGCGCGCCAGGCATTCGCCGCCCAGGTACAGCTCGCCGCTGACACCGACCGGCAACGGGTTGAGGTCGGCATCGAGTACGTACAAACCGCGCCCCGCCACACCACGACCAATCGGCGCATAGGCCGCATCGCAGGTTTCACTAACTTCGGCCCGCCACAGCAGCGGCGTCACCACGGTTTCAGTCGGGCCGTAGCCGTTGACCAGACGCTGCGGACGCAAGGCGCGCTTGACCTGCTCGAAGCTGGCCTCAGGCACCGCATCACCGCCAAAGCAATACACCTCGACCGCCGGCGGATTGCCCAGACGCTCGGCCACTTCCGCCATCTGTTGCAAGTAGGCCGGCGGGAAACAAGCCACGGTGACAGCGTGACGATGCAGCACGTCGAGGGTTTGCTCAGGCGTCCACAAACTGTCATCGCGAATCACCAGACTGCCACCGGCCAACAGCACACTCAGCCAACGCTCCTGAGCACCGTCGAACGCGAACGACATGAAGTGCAGTTCGCGGCTGCGCGGTGCCAGTTCGTACAGCTCGATAATGCCGCGGCAATGCCGGGCAATCGGTCCGCGCGCCACGGCCACGCCTTTGGGCTGGCCAGTGGAGCCGGAGGTGTAGATCAAGTACGCCAGATGCCCCGGCAGCGGCTCGCCAACCGGGCATTCGCCGCTGTCGGCCACGTTCAGTTGGTCAAGCAACAAGCGTGGAGGACTGTCGGCCAGGGTCAGTCGCGTACCCAGATCGCTGTCGCACAACAGCAGGCTGGCGGCCGAATCGCTCAACATGTAGGCCAGTCGTTCGGCCGGGTACGCGAGGTCCAGCGGCAGATACGCCGCGCCGGCCTTGAGCACCGCGAGGAACGCCACAATCGTTCGTTCAGAGCGAGGTAGCGCCACGGCGACGAGGCTTTCCGGGCCGATGCCACGAGCGATCAATTGCTGCGCCAGCCCATTGGCCTGCGCCTCCAGCTCGGCGTAACTGAGTTCGCGGTCCTCGCAGATCAGCGCGATTTTTTGCGGCTGCGCCTGCACGTGTTGATTGAAGGCATGCAGCAGGTCGGCGTTGTCGTCGGACACCTGCGCCAAAGTGACGCGCGCCTCAGGCAACCCGAGGTTGCCGAGCAGGCAGGTTGCGTCTTGCGGCAACGCCCGCAGCAGGCCTTCGAGCTGCGCACGAATTCGTTCGACTTCGGCGTCGCTGAAGCGATCGCGCAGGAACAGGTATTCGACTTCCAGCCCTTCTTCGTTGGCGCTGACCATCAAGTCCATCGGGAAGTTGGTGACGCCGCCACTGCCGACTTCGGCAAAGCGCAACTCGCCCTCTTCACCGCCCTTCAATGCACGGTCCACCGGGTGGTTCTCGAACACGATAATGCTGTCGAACAAGCCCTGGCCACCCTGCCCGGCCCAGCGCTGGATGTCCGACAACGGCGTGTGTTCGTAGTCGCGCACCATCAGGTTGTAATCCTGCAAATCGCGCAACCACTCGCCCAGCGCTTGCTGCGGGTCGAGGGTCTGGATCACCGGCAAAGTGTTGATGAACAGGCCGAGCATGTCCTGCGCCCCGGCCAGACCGGTCGGACGCCCCGCCACCGTGGCGCCGAACGCGACGCTGCGCTGGCCGCTGTGGCGTTGCAACAGCAGCAGCCAGGCGCCTTGCACCAGCGTGTTCAACGTCACGCGCTGGCGCTTGGCGAAACGGTGCAGTTGGCGCGTCGCCTCGGCGTCGAGGTTGCTGTACATCACGCCGTGACCGGAACCGGTCGCACCCGAGGCCTTGGCCAGAATGGTCGGCTCTTCGAGCAATGCCAGACGTTCGCGCCAGAAGCCTTCGGCCTGCGCGCCGTCCTGGCGTTGCAGCCAGGCGATGTAGTCGGCGTAACGACCGGTCAGGGCCGGCAGGCTGTCATTGTGGTAAAGGCGCAACATGTCGCCCAACAGACGCGAAGCGCTCCAGCCATCCAGCAGCAAGTGATGGTAAATCCAGATCATCTGGTAACGGTCATCGCCCAGACGCACGAGGATGAACCGCATCAACGGCGGGCAGCTCAGGTCGAAGCCCTTGGCCTGTTCGGCTGCCGCCAGTTCGCTCAAGGCGTGCTCGGTATCGCCACGCTCGCGCCAGTCGAGTTCTTCTATCGGCAACTCGACGTCAGCGAACACCGCTTGCAGCGGATCGGCCAAGCCATCGCGCCAGCGGAACGCGGCACGCAGCACTTCATGACGCTCGACCAGCGTTTGCCAGGCAGCGCGGAAACGCGGCACCTGCAAGCCGTCCACCGCCACGCTCAACTGGTTGACGTAAGGGTTCAGCTCCGGTGAATCGAGGCAATGGAACAACATGCCTTGCTGCATCGGCGACAGCGGATACAAGTCTTGCAGCCCTTCGCGGGCGGCCGGGTCGATGTGCGGCACCAGCGAGAACGCCTCGACTTTGTGTGCCTCGACCAACGCGGCTTCGCGGCGGCTGGCCACGGCGGCCAATGCACGAATGGTTTGTTGCTCGAACAGTTGCTTGGGACTGAACACCAGTCCGCGCTGCCCGGCGCGACTCACCGCTTGCAGCGAGATGATCGAATCACCGCCCAGTTCAAAGAAGTTTTCCGTGACGCCCACCGAGTCCAGCCCCAGCAGCTCCTGCCAGATCTCCACCAGCAAGGCTTCGGCCGGTGACGCGGCGGCCACTTGATCGTGGTTCTGACGTGACGCTTCAGGCGCTGGCAGGCCCTGACGATCAAGCTTGCCGTTCGGCGTCAGCGGCAACGCGGCCAGGCACAGCAAGTGCGCCGGCAGCATGTGCGCCGGCAAGCGGCTGCGCAGGTGTGCGGTCAGCGCTTCACGCAAATCCTGCTCATCGGCGAGCGGATCGCGTGGCACCACGTAGCCGACCAGTTGGCGGCTGACCGGACCTTCGCGGTCGATCACGAACGCTTCACGCACGCCTTGGTGTTCGAGCAGGCAGGCTTCGATTTCGCCGAGTTCGATACGGAACCCGCGAATTTTCACTTGCTGATCGATACGACCGAGGTATTCAACCACGCCGTCGGCGCGGAACCGCGCGAGGTCGCCACTGCGGTACAACCGCGAGCCCGGCACGAACGGGTCCGGCACGAAGCGTTCCGCCGTCAGGTCCGGACGCTGATGGTAACCCCGCGCCACACCCTCGCCGCCCAGGTACAACTCACCCGCGACGCCCACCGGCAACGGCTGCAAACCGCCATCCAGAATGTAGGCGCTGCGGTTGCCGACCGGCCGGCCAATCGGCATGAAGGCCGAATCGAACTCGGTGTCCGGATAGGCCAGCCAGATCAGCGGCGTGATCACGGTTTCGGTCGGGCCATAGCCATTGATCAGGCGCTTGGGTTGCAGCACCTGCTGGACTTCATCGAAAGCATGTTTGGCCATGCCTTCGCCGCACGGGGTGTAGGAACGGATCGGCAGATCGCGCCCCGCCTCGCCCATGAAATCGGCGATCTGCGCCAGATAGGTCGGGGTGAAACAGGCGATGGTGATGCCGTGCTTTTCGATCTCGAAGCAAGTGCGCTCCACGCTCCACAACTCGTCGTCACGGGGCATCACCGCCGAACCGAACACCAGCGGCGTCAGCCAGCGCTCGTGGGCACCGTCGAAGCTGATCGAGGCAAATTGCAGTTCGCGGTCGTCCGGGGTCATGCCGTACAACTCGCCAATCGACAGGCAATGCATGGCCAGCGGACCGTGGGCCACGCTGACGCCTTTGGGCCGTCCGGTGGAGCCCGAGGTGTAAATCAGGTAGGCGAGGTTTTCGCCGCAGGTCAGGTTGACCGGGTTGGTCTCGGCCATGAACTCCAGCGGTTCGCGGTCGATTTCCAGCACCGACAAGCCGTCGGGCAGCGGCAGCTTTTCCCGCAGCCACGACTGGCTGATCAGCAGCGAAATGCCGCTGTCTTCCATCAGGTAGCGCAGGCGCTCCGCCGGATAGGCCGGGTCCAGTGGCACATAAGCGCCACCGGCCTTGAGGATCGCCAACAGGCCAATGATCATTTCCGGCGAACGCTGCATCGCCAGGCCGACCCGCACTTCCGGGCCGATGCCCAGTGCGCGCAGGTGATGGGCCAAGCGGTTGGCGCGACGGTTGAGTTGATCGAAGCTCAACGCCAGGTCGTTGAAGATCAGCGCCGTGGCGTCCGGGCGAATGACCGCCTGAGCCTCGATCAGTTGGTGCACGCACAGCGGGTCTGGCGTCGCGGTAAACGCCGGGTTCCACTCGACCAGTTGCTGTGCGCGTTCCGGCGCGGTCAGCAGGTCGAGTTCGCTCAATGCAGCGTTTGGCGCGGCCACCATCGCCGCCAGCAACGCAGCCAGATGCTCGCTCATGCGCGCAATCGCCGCGCCGCTGAAGTGCGCGCACTGGTAGCTCCAGTTCAGGCTGAGCTGGCTTTCGGCGGTGGCCGCCAGGGTCAGCGGGAAGTTGGTGCGTTCATGGTTCTGTGGGATCGAGAAGCTCAAACCCGCCGGCGCGCCTTGTTGCAACGCTTCGGCGACCGGGAAGTTTTCGAACACCAGCAGGCTGTCGAACAGCGGCTCACCGGCACGCCCGGCCCAGCGCTGAATGTCGCCCAACGCGGTGAACTCATGCTCACGCAATGCCAGGTTCTGCGCCTGCAAACGGGCCAGCCACTGGCTGACGCTTTCCACCGCGTCAGGCGTGCTGATCACCGGCAAGGTGTTGATGAACAGGCCCAACTGACTTTCGGCACCCGGCAGATCCACCGGCCGCCCGGCCACGGTCGCGCCGAACGCGACGCTGCGTTGTCCGCTGTAGCGTTGCAGCAACAGTGCCCAAGCCCCTTGGACCAAGGTGTTGAGCGTCACTTTTTGTGCACGGGCAAACTCGCTGAAGCGTTGGCTGGTCGCCTCATCGAAGGTCTGGCGATGGTCGGCGAAATCCGTGGCCGAAGGTGCTTTGCGTTCACCATGGGCCAGGCTCTGCGCCAACAGGGTCGGGTTGTCGAGGCTCGCCAATTGCTCGCGCCAGAACAGTTCGTCCGCCTGCGCATCCTGACGTTGCAGCCAGCCGATGTAATCGGCGAAACGCCCGGTCGGCGCCTGCACGTCTTGCCCGGCATACCGCTGCAAGACTTCGCTCAGCAGCAGCGAATTACTCCAGCCATCCAACAGCAAATGATGGTGGGTGTAGATCAGTTGCTGACGCTCGTCGTCCAGTCGCACCAGGGTCAGGCGCATCAACGGTGCGCGGGTCGAATCGAGTTGCAGGCGTTCGCTGTCAATCAGTTGCACCAGTGCTGCGCCCTGATCGTCACGGTGGCGCCAGTCGAGGCAGGTCATCGGCAAGTGCAGATGCCGGTGGACCACTTGCACCGGCGCCTCGAACCCGTCCGGGAAGTGGAAACTGCTGCGCAGGATCGGATGGGTGTCGAGCACCGCTTGCCACGCGCGCCCCAGCCGTTCGGCGTCGAGGCCTCGGGCTTCGACGCTGAGCTGGTTCACATACGCGCCGGACGCCGACTCGTACAAGCTGTGGAACAACAGACCGGCCTGCATCGGCGACAGCGGATAGACGTCCTCGATCTGCGCCGGCGGCACCGGCAAGCCATCGAGTTGCACTTGAGTCAGGCGCGCCAACGGGAAGTCCGCCGGGGTCACGCCGCCCGCGCCATCGCTCAGGCAATGGCCGATCAGCGCCAGCAATTCACCACGGAAATCCGCCGCCAGCGCTTCGATTTCGCGCCGGTCAAAGCACTCACGGCTGAAGGTCCAGTCGAGCTTCAATTCACCGCCATAGACCTGACCATCCACCGACAGCCAGTTCGGCAACGGTGCGTCCGCCGCTTGCGCGGCGCCGCTGGACTCCGTGGCCGGGGTGAACAGCGCGTCTTCGGCGAAGCTCTGATCGAACTGGCCGAGGTAGTTGAAGGTGACCCGCGCTTGCGGCAATGCCGCCAGTGCGGCCTGGGTCGCGGCATCGCCCAGGTAGCGCAACAGGCCGTAGCCCATGCCTTTGCCGGGGATTTCGCGCAGTTGCTGCTTGATCGCCTTGATCGAACCCGCCAGGTCGGCAGTCGGCGTCAGCCGCACCGGGAACAGGCTGGAAAACCAGCCGACGGTGCGGGTCAGGTCGATGTCGTCGAACAGTTCTTCGCGGCCGTGGCCTTCGAGCTGAATCAGCGCCGATGGGTGACCGGTCCAGCGACTGAGGGTGCGGGCCAGCGCGGTCAGCAGCAAATCGTTGACCTGGGTGCGGTAGATCGCCGGCGCTTGTTGCAGCAATTGCCGGGTCTGCTCGCGGTCCAGCCCGATGCTGACGCCTTGGCGCAAATGCCCGGCCTGACAGGCCTGGGCATTGGCCGCTGGCAGCGAATCATGCGCCACGCTCAACTGCGCCTGCCACCAGTCCAGTTCGCTGGCGGCGGCGTCGGAGCGGGCATACGCGTCGAGTTTGTCAGCCCAGGCCTGAAACGCGCTGGTCTTCGGCGGCAGGTCTTGTCCTTGGTAGGCGGCTTGCAAATCTTCCAGCAACACCCGCCACGACACGCCGTCCACCACCAAATGGTGGACCACCAACAGCAAACGCTGCGAGCCATCGGCCTGGGCGATCAAGGCCACGCGCAGCAGCGGACCGTCTTGCAGACTGAGGCTGCGCTGGGCTTCGTCGCACACTGACTCCAGCGAGGCAGCGCTGGCAACGCGGGCGGTCCAGAGCATGTCGATAACGTCGGCACTATCAGCGCCGACATAACGCGCCGACCATTGCCCGTCGACCTGACTGAAGCGCAAACGCAAGGCATCGTGCTGCTTGAGCAGGCGTTGCAGCGCCGCTTGCAGACGCGGCAATTCGAGGGTTTCGCGCGGCGTCAGCAATACGGCCTGGTTCCAGTGCGCGCGTTGCGCGATCGGCTCGTCGAAAAACCAGCGTTGAATCGGCGTCAGGGTCTGCACGCCGTCCACCGGCCCTTGTTGCGCCAGCGCTGCCGCCTGTTCCTTCACCACGGCCGCCAGCGCTTGCAAGGTTTGCTGCTGGAACACATCACGCGGTTGCAGGCTCAAGCCCGCGCGACGGGCACGGCTGACCACCTGAATCGAAATGATCGAATCGCCGCCCAGTTCGAAGAAATTGTCCTGGCGCCCGACCCGCTCCACGCCCAACACGTCCTGCCAGATCTGCGCCAGCACCTGTTCGCGCTCGCTGCGCGGCGCTTCGAAGGCGCGCTGACTGACCTGCGCGGTGGGCGCGGGCAAGCGTTTGCGCTCGAGTTTGCCGTTGGGGCTCAGCGGCATTTGCTCGATCAGCACGGTCTGCGCCGGCACCATGTAATCCGGCAGCGTCGCCAGCAAATGGCGTTTCAGGGTGTCGCGCCACGCGCCTTGTTGCGCGGCATCGGCGACAACCAAGGTGCGCTCCACCGGCACGATGTAGGCCACCAGTTGCTTGCCGCTCGGGCTGTCGAGGGCCAGCACCACGGCTTCCTGCACCTCGGCATGTTCTTGCAGGCGCGCTTCGATTTCGCCCAGCTCGATACGCAAGCCGCGAATTTTCACTTGGTGGTCGATACGCCCGCAGTAGTCGATGGCGCCGTCGGCGCGGTATCGCGCCAGGTCACCGGTGCGGTACAGACGCTCGCCGCTGCCAAACGGGTCGACCACAAAACGCTCGGCGGTCAACGCGCCACGACGGTGGTAACCACGGGCCAGACCGACGCCGCCCAGGTACAACTCGCCCACGGCGCCCAGCGGCAACGGTTGCAGTTCGCTGTCGAGAATGCAGGTGCGCAGGTTGGCAATCGGCCGGCCAATCGGCACGCTGTCGCGGCCTTCTTCCACGCAGGTCCAGTGGGTCACATCGATGGCCGCTTCGGTCGGGCCATACAGGTTGTACAGACTGGCTTGCGGCAGGCTGCGCAGCGTTTGGCGTTGCAGCTCCATCGGCAGCGCTTCACCGCTGCAAATGATCCGTTGCAGCGAGGTGCAGGCCAGTGCCTCGTCGGCACCGATAAAGGCCGACAGCATCGACGGCACGAAGTGCAGCGTGGTGATCGCCTGCTCGACGATCAATGCGGCGAGGCGTTGCGGATCACGGTGTTCACCCGGTGCGGCGATCACCAGCGTGGCGCCCTTCATCAGCGGCCAGAAAAACTCCCACACCGACACGTCGAAACTGAATGGGGTTTTTTGCAGCACGCGGTCGCTCGGCCGCAGCGCGTAAGCCTCCTGCATCCACTCCAGACGGTTGTGCAGCGCGATATGACGGTTGCCCGCGCCTTTGGGTTTGCCGGTGGAGCCGGAGGTGTAGATCACATAGGCAAGGTTTTCCGCGATGGCGCGGTTGGGTAAATCAGTGCCCGGCAGATCGCTCAACCAATCGGCCGCGGCGTGCAGGCACAGGGTGCGCACGTTGTCCGGGGTCGGCAGTTGCGCCAGCAGATGTTCCTGAGTCAGCAACAACGAAACTCCGCTGTCTTCGATCATGTAGCTCAGGCGATCAATCGGGTATTCCGGGTCCAGCGGCACATAGGCGCCGCCGGCCTTGAGAATCGCCAGCAGCCCGACCACCATTTCAAACGAACGGTCGCAGGCAATCCCCACCAGCACTTCCGGGCCGACACCCTGGGCACGCAAGTGATGGGCCAAGCGGTTGGCGCGCAGGTTCAGTTCGGCGTAACTCAAGGCCTGGCCCTGGAACACCAGCGCGGTCGCCTCGCCGTTTTCAACCACGCGCTCTTCGAAATGGCGCTGCACGCAGACTTCGCCCGGATAGGCCTGAGCGGTGTCGTTGAGGTCATCGAGAATGCGCAGACGCTCGTCGGCATCCAGCAACGGCAACTCGGCGAGCGGGCACTGCGGGTTCGCCAACACGCCGGCCAACAGATTGCGCCAGTACTGCGCCAGGTGCTCGATGCGCTCGGCGTCGAACAGGTCGGTGGCATACGTCAGGCTGGCGAACAGTTGGTCGCCCTGCTCCTGCGTGTCCAGTTGCAAGTCGAATTGCGTGGTGTGCGCCGTAGCGTTCAGCGCGTCGACGCGCAGGCCCGCGAGCAAGCCGCTGACCGCCGCCGGTTTGGCTTGCTGGTGGTTGAACATCACCTGGAACAACGGGCTGTGGCTGAGGCTGCGTTCACCTTGCAGCGCCTGCACCAGGCGCTCGAACGGCAAGTCCTGATAATCCTGGGCATCCAGCGACGCGGCGCGGGTCTGCTCCAGCAACTGGCTGAACGGCAGGCGCCCGTCGAGTTCGGCGCGCATCACCTGGGTGTTGACGAAGAAGCCGATCAGGCCACGGGTTTCTGCACGGTTACGGTTGGCAATCGGCACGCCGACACGCACATCGGGCTGGCCGCTGTAGCGGTAGAGCAAGGCCTGGAAACTCGCCAGCAACAGCATGAACGGCGTGACGCCACGCTGTTTGGCCAGGGTCATCAGACCGCTGGCCAAGGTCGCATCGAGGGCAAAATCCAGGCGCGCGCCGCGTTGGCTCGGTTGCGCCGGGCGCGGCCGGTCAGTCGGCAATTCGAGCAGCGGTTGTTCGCTGCCCAGAGTGTCGCGCCACCAGTTGAGTTGGCGCTCAAGCTCACCGGCGTCCATCCAGCGACGTTGCCACAGCGCGTAGTCCGAATACTGGATCGGCAACGCGTCCAGCGCTGCATTGCGGCCTTGGCAATGTGCGGCATACAGCCGGGAAAACTCCTCCACCAATACGCCCATCGACCAGCCATCGGTGACGATGTGGTGCAGGGTCAGCAACAGCACATGGTCGTCGCTATCCAGCTGCAACAGACTGACCCGCAACAGCGGGCCGTGTTGCAGATCAAACGGGCGGGCGATGTCCTGTTCGACGCGGAGCAGCGCTTGCTCGAAGCGCTGATCCTGAGGTTCGCCGCGCAGGTCAATCGGCTCGATGGGCAGCGCGGTGAACTCGGCCAGCGTCTGCACCACATGCCCGTCGTCCTCCACGAATCGGCTGCGCAGGCTCTGGTGCCGCTCCAGCAACACGTCGAAGCTCTGCTGCAACGCCGCGACATTCAGCGGCCCGTGCAAGCGCAAGGCGGCGGGAATGTTGTACGCCGAACTGTGCGGATCGAGCTGCCAGAGAAACCATTGGCGCTGCTGCGCGTACGACAGTTCAAAAGCGCTTTGCGGCTCGGCGGCGGGCGGAATCGGCAGTTGTCCGAAGCTCACGCCCTGCTCTTGCATCTTGCTTAAAAACTCGCGGCGCTTGTCGGCTGGCAGGCCGGCGAAGCGGCTGGCGATACGCTGGGCAGTGGTGTGTTCCATCAGTTGATCTCCATCTCGTCGAGAAGCGACTCGAGCGCATCAAGACGTGCATCGTTGTCAGCCGGGGCGTGTTGCCCGGCCATGGCGGCATAAGCCTGCAGGTCGGTGGATTCGAACAGCGCGCGCAGCGGCAGCTCGATGCCCAATTCCAGTTCCACGCGGGCGCTGGTCTGGGCGGCGAGCAGCGAATGCCCGCCCAATTCAAAGAAGTTGTCGCGCCGGCCGATTTGCGCCACGCCCAGCACGTCGGCCCAGATCGCGGCCAATTGCTGTTCGAGGTCGCCTTCGGGGGCTTCGAACGGTCGATGCCATTGCTCGGCATCGGGCACCGGCAAGGCCTTGCGGTCGAGCTTGCCGTTGCCGGTCAGTGGCAAGGCGTCCAGCAGCAGCCAGTGGCTCGGCACCATGTAGTCCGGCAGATCCACCTTGAGCGCGGCACGCAGGGTGTCGCGCCAGGCCATCGGGTCTTGCGCGGGCTGTTCGGCCACGACGTAGGCGCACAACTGCGGACCAGCCTCGCTCGGATGCACGCTCAACACCGCTTGGCGCACGCCCGGTTGGGCCAGCAACGCCGCTTCGATTTCGCCGAGTTCGATGCGGAAGCCGCGAATCTTCACTTGTTGATCGATGCGCCCGAGGTAATCGATGCTGCCGTCGGCACGCTGGCGCGCCAGGTCGCCGCTGCGATAAAGACGCTGCGAGGCGTCGAACGGGCTCGGCACAAAACGCTCGGCGGTCAGGCCGAAACGCCCGTGATAACCGCGCGCCAGGCCGGCGCCGGCAATGTACAACTCGCCCGCCACACCCACCGGCACCGGTTGCAACTGGCTGTCGAGCAAGTACCAGCGCAGGTCGCGAATCGGCAGGCCGATCGGGCTTTGCGCCTTGCCGTCGAGGTCGGCCAGGCGAATGGCGCGGTAGGTCACGTGCACCGTGGTTTCGGTAATGCCGTACATGTTGACCAACGTCGGCTGCCGATCGCCGAAGCGCTCGAACCATGGCCTCAGGCTCGCGACCTCCAGCGCTTCACCGCCAAAAATCACCTGGCGCAGCGCCAGGTTTCGCGGGCTGGCGCAGGCAATCGGCAACAACTGACGGAACGCCGTCGGCGTCTGGTTCAACACCGTCACGCCTTCGTCGCACAGCAAGCGGTGAAACGCCTGCGGCTCGCGGCTGATGTAATACGGCACGATCACCAGGCGCCCGCCGGTGCACAGCGAGCCAAACAGTTCCCACACCGAGAAGTCGAACGCGTAGGAGTGGAACAGCGTCCAGACATCGTCGGGGCCGAAGTTGAACTCGCCAGCGGTGGCCGTCAGCAGACGCCCGACGTTGCCATGGCTGAGCAAGGCACCTTTGGGCCGACCCGTGGAGCCGGAGGTGTAGATCACGTAGGCAAGGTTGTCCGGGGTCGCCAGCGGCGGCAGGTTGTCGTCGCTGAATGCCGCCAGTGGCAACGATTCCAGGCTCAGCACCTGCACGCCGTCGCGGGCCGGCAAGCCGTCGATCAAGTGTTGTTGCGTCAACAGCAACGTGATGCCGCTGTCTTCAATCATGTAGCTCAGGCGTTCGGCCGGGTATTGCGGATCAAGCGGCACGTAGGCGCCACCGGCCTTGAGAATCGCCAGCAGGCCGATCACCAGCGGCATTGCCCGCTCGGTCGCGATGCCGACCCGCACCTCGGGGCCGACGCCCTGCTCGCGCAGTGTGCGCGCCAGCTGATTGGCCTGCGCGTTGAGCGCGGCGTAGGTCAGTTGCTCGCCTTCGCAGACCAGCGCGATGGCGTTCGGCCGTTGCGCGACCTGCGTTTCGAACAAGTGGTGCAAGGTCGGAGACAGCGCTTGTGCCTGGAACGAAGGGTTCCAGTGCGCAAGCAAGGCATCCTGCTGCGCATCGTCGATCAGCGGCAGCTCGGCCACACGCTGGGCCGGATTGGCAACCACTGCCCGCAGCAGGTTCAGCCACTGCCCGGCGAGGCGCGTCATCGACGCCTCGTCGTACAAATCGGTGGCGTAGGTCAGGCTGGCATCCAGCGTTTCGCCCTGTTCCTGGGTGTCGAGCACCAGATCGAATTGGCTGGTGTGTTGCTGCCAGTGCAGACGCTCGACCTGCAAGTCGCCAACGCGGCGTTCGACGCTCTCGCCCAACTGCTGCTGATGGTTGTAGAGCACCTGGAACAAAGGGCTGTGATTGAGGCTGCGGTCAGGCGCCAAGGCGTCGACCAGTTGCTCGAACGGCACGTCCTGATTCGCTTGCGCAGCCAATGCCCGCTGTTTGACCTGTTGCAGCAAGGTGCTGAACGGTTGCTGCCCGTCGATCTCGGCGCGCAGCACCTGGGTGTTGATGAAGAAGCCGATCAGGCCTTCGGTCTCAAGGCGCGAACGCCCGGCACTTGGCACGCCGACGCTGATGCGCGGCTGCCCGCTCTGGCGATGCAGCAAGGTCTGGAAACTCGCCAGCAACAGCATGAACAACGTCACCTGTTGTTCCTGGGCGCGTTGACGCAAACCGCCGAGCAAATGGCGATCAACGTTCACCACCAGGCTGGCGCCGCGCTCGGTGCGACGGGCCGGGCGGGTCAACTCACTGGGCAGCTCCAGCGGTGTCTGGCTGCCGGCCAGTTGCTCGCTCCACCATTTGAGTTGACGAGCGCCCTCGCCGGCTTCCAGCCAGTCGCGCTGCCAACGGGCGTAGTCGCTGTAGTTCACCGGCAGATTCGCCAAGCCAGGTGCGCGACCGTCGACGGCCGCCTGATACAGCGCACTGAACTCATCGACCATGATCTGCATCGACCAGCCATCGGCGGCGATGTGGTGCACGGTCAGCACCAGCACGTGTTCGTCAGCGTTCACTTGCAGCAGCAACACGCGCCACAGCGGGCCGGTGCGCAGGTTGAACGGCCGGGCGATTTCTTGCGCCACGGCGCGGTCGACGGCGCACTGATCGAGCGTGCGATGTTCCAGTTGCAGCGCCAGCGTATCGTGCAGCACCGGTCGCGCCTGCTGGCCATCCTGTTCAAAGGTGGTGCGCAGGGTTTGGTGGCGGGCCTGCAATTGAGCACAGGCCTGGCGCAGCGCATCGAGGTTCAGCGAGCCCTTGAGGCGCAGCGCGGCGGGGATGTTGTAGGCCGGGCTCTGCGGGTCCAGTTGCCAAAGGATCCATTGCCGCTGTTGCGCGTAAGACAGCAAGGGCGGTTGATCGGCTGCGGCACGTTGCAGCAGCGGTTGGCCGCTGACGTTCGCCAATGCCGCCCGCGCGGAAAATTGCCCCAGGCTGGCCGCCGAGAACAGGCTGTTCACCGACAGTTCGAGCTGCAACTGCTGACGCACCCGCGAGATCACCTGAAGCACCAGCAACGAGTGGCCGCCCAGCTCGAAGAAGTTGTCGTCGCGGCCGACGCGCTCGACCTGCAACACGTCCTGCCAGATCAGCGCGAGTTGCGTTTCCAGGCCTGCGGCCGGGGCCACGAAGTCACGTCGGGCAGCGCTGGCCGCGGCACGCGGCAAGGCCCTGCGATCCAGTTTGCCGTTGTTGTTGAGCGGCAGTTTGGGCAGCAGGATCAGCTGATTCGGCACCATGTATTCCGGCAGCGACTGGCGCAGCACGGTTTTCAGACCTTCCAGGTACTCAATCTCGGAGCAAACCGCATCGCTGGCCACGACATACGCCACCAGGTGCGTGCCGTCCTGAGCGATGACCGCCGCCTCGCGCACCTCCTCGCGGGCTTGCAGGCAGGCTTCGATTTCGCCCATTTCAATGCGGAAACCGCGAATTTTCACTTGATGGTCGATGCGGCCGACGTATTCCAGATTCCCGTCAGCGTTGTAGCGCGCCAGATCGCCGCTGCGGTACAGGCGTGCGCCCGGTTCGCGGGCAAACGGGTCCGGCAGGAAGCGTTCCGCCGTCAGTGCCGGGCGATCAAAGTAACGTTGAGCGAGACTGGCCGGCGCGCCGATGCACAATTCGCCGACCCCGCCGTTGGGCAGCAACTGACCGGCCGCGTCCAGCACATACAGGGCTCGACCGGCGATGGCGCGACCAATGGGAATACCGAACGCATCGCTGGCGTCGTCGAGACGGCATTCATGGACGCTGGACACGACGGTCGCTTCAGTCGGCCCGTAGGTGTTGAGCAGTCGGACATCGGCCAACCCGGCGTGGTGCCACAAGCGCAATCCTTCGACCGACATCGCTTCGCCGCCGACGTGCACCTGGCGCAAATCGCCGAGACTGCGCACCGCGCCATTCGCGCACTCGCGGGCCAGCAAATACCAGTACGCCGCCGGCAAGTCCGCCACGGTCACGCCCTGGCGGACGATCTCGGCGGCGAGACGACCGGCGTCCCACAGCTCGTCGCCACGCATGATCAACGCCGCGCCGACACACAGCGCCGGGAAGCATTGCTCGACGAAGCCGTCGAAACTGAAGGTCGCAAACTGCAACACCCGGTCCGCCGCCGACAGCGCCGAATAGTCGGCGGCGACCTGGCAGAACTCGCGCAGCGCGGCATGGGCAATGGCCACGCCTTTGGGCTGGCCAGTGGAGCCGGAGGTGTAGATGACGTAGGCCAGATCGTCGGCATCGGCACGGTTTGGCGGATTGCTCTCGGAGTAGCCGGCGCTGTCATCGAGGCTCAGACGCAACACGCCGGGCACCTCTTCCAGCAGACCGGATTCGCACAGCAGCAGGTCGAGACGGCTGTCACCGATCAGGTACGCCTGGCGTTCGGCAGGATAGGCCGGGTCCAGCGGCACGTAAGCCGCGCCGCTTTTGAGCACCGCCAGCAGGCTGACGATCAGTTGCGGGCCACGGTGCAGCGCCAGACCGACACGCTTGCCAGGCCCGGCGCCCTGTTCTGTCAGGCGATGGGCCAGACGGTTGGCCCGGGCGTTCAACTGCCCGTAGCTCAGGGACTGGCCCTCGACCTGCAACGCCAACGCGTCGGGGGTGGCGGCGGCCTGAGCCGCGATTTGCTCGTGGACCAGACGGGGGGTGGCCAACTCGAGCGGCGCCGGTTGGCTGATCGCAAGCACTGCGTTTGTACCGTCGGTATCGAGCAGTTGCAGCGTGCCGAGTGCCGCGTCCGGCTGCGTCACCAGTTGCGCCAGCAGGTGCTGCAGATTGCCCGACAACTCGGCAACCTGCACCGCACTGAACCGCGCCGCGTCGTAGCTGAAGTCCAGGCTGAGGCTTTCACCCAGCTCGATGCCCAGCGTCAGCGGATAATGCGTGCGCTCGTGGTTGTGCAAGTTGCCGAACGACAGCCCGGCCGGCGCACCTTGCTTCAACGCTTCGGCCACCGGGAAGTTTTCGAACACCAGCAAGCTGTCGAACAGCGCCGAGCCCTGCTGCCCCGCCCACCCCTGAATGTCGTAAAGCGGCACATGCTCGAACTCGCGCATCGCCAGGTTCAGCCCTTGCAGCTCGCTCAACCAGCGGCTGACGGTGTGATCCGGCTGCATCGCGCAGACCAGCGGCAGCGTGTTGATGAACAGCCCGAGCTGCGCTTCGATCCCCGGCAACGGTGCCGAACGGCCGGCGACGGTGGCGCCGAACACCACGCAATCCTGGCCGGTGTAGCGTTGCAGCAAAAGACTCCAGGCCGCTTGCAGCAGCGTGTTGAGGGTGACTTTCTGCTGGCGGGCGAATTCGCCCAGGCGCTGGGTGGCGCGGCGGTCGACGGCCACGCGGTATTGCTCGCTGCCCTCGGCACCCACCGGCGGGCGCAAGGCTTCGGCCAGCAAGGTTGGCGCTTGCAGCGGCGCCAGTGCGGCTTTCCAGAACTGCTCACCAGCGACAGCCGATTGCTGCTGCAACCAGCCCAGATAGTCGCGGTATTGCCCGCTCGGCGCCGGCAGCGCCTGGCCAGCGGCGTAGTGCTGGATCACCTCGGCGAGCAACTGCGCGTTGCTCCAGCCGTCCATCAGAATGTGGTGGCTAGTGTAGATCAGGTGCCAGGCGTCGGCGCCGGTGTGAACCAGCTTCAAACGGAACAGCGGTGCGTGGCCCAACTCAAAACCCTGGGCACGTTCGGCGTCGGCCAGTGCCTCGGTGTCGCTCGATTCAAGCATGTCGAGCGGCAGCGCGACCTCACGAACGATGGCTTGATGCGCGGTATCGAGGCCCTGCCAGTGGAAGCTGCTGCGCAGAATATCGTGACGCGCCAGCGCGGTTTGCCAGGCCTGGGTGAAGCGCTGTGGATCGAGCCCCTGAATGTCGAGACGCAACTGGCTGATGTAGGCGCCGACCCCGGGTTCGTACAAGGTATGGAACAACATGCCCTGCTGCATCGGCGACAGTGGATACAGGTCTTCGAGGGTCGAAACGGCCACCGGCAATGCGTCGAGTTGCACCTGACTGAGGCGCGCCAGCGGGAAGTCCGATGGTGTCGCTTGCGGCGTTTCAACAGCGCAGCAATGCCCGATCAACGCGTTAAGTTCCAGCAGGTAATCATCCGCCAGACGCTGGACGGTCGCGCTGTCGAACATATCCCGGCTGAAGCCCCAGCTCAGCGACAACTCGCCGCCGTAGACCTGGCCTTCGACCGTCAACCAGTTACCCAACGGGGCCGAGGGGTCCTGCGCCACGCCGTTGCCTTCGGTGGACGGCACAAACATCGCGGCATCGTCGAATTGCCGGTCGAACTGCCCCAGGTAGTTGAAGGTGATGCGCGGTTGCGCCAGTGCGGCGAGTTCAGCGCGAATCGCCGGGGTGCCGAGGTAGCGCAATGCGCCGTAGCCGAGGCCCTTGTCCGGCACGGCGCGCAATTGTTCCTTGATGCTTTTGATCGACGCGCCGAGATCGCCGCAAGGCCGCAGGTTGACCGGGAACAGACTGGTGAACCAGCCGACGCTGCGGGTCAGGTCGATGTCATCGAACAGGTCTTCGCGGCCATGGCCTTCGAGCTGGATCAGCGTGCTGCCCTGCCCGCTCCAGCGGCAAACCGCACGCGCCAGTGCGGTCAGCAGCAGGTCGTTGACCTGGGTGCGATAGGCCGCCGGGGCCTGTTGCAGCAATTTGCGGGTTTGCTCGGTGTCGAGCCTGAGTTCGAGTTTGTCCTCGAAGCGGTTTTCCAGCGCGCCGTGCGGACGGTCGCATGGCAGATCGTTCGGGGCGTCGCGCAGTTCGGTTTGCCAGTGATCGAGGCTGTGTTCAAAGGCTGGGAGCTGATCTTGCAGACGGGCGACCCAACGCTGATAAGTGCTGGTTTTCGCCAATTTCACGGTGCTGTCGCGGTAGAACTGCTGCAAATCTTCCAGCAGCACGCGCCAGGACACACCGTCCACGGCCAGGTGATGGATGACCAGCAGCAAACGCTGAGTACCGTCGGCCATCGCCACCAGCAGCGCCCGGATCAACCGGCCAGCTTGCAGGTCGAGACTGCGCTGGGCGTCGTCGCACAGGTCTTTGAGTTCAGCCGGCGATTGCGCCTGACGTTGCCACAGCACCGACTCCGTGGTCGGTGCCGCGTAGGTTTGCAGCCAGCCTTCGGCGGTCGGTTCGTAGCGCAGGCGCAAGCTGTCGTGCTGGGTCAGCAATTGTTCTAAGGCACGGTCCAGCGCTTCGACGTCCAACGCTTCGCGCGGCACCAGCAGCAGCGACTGGTTCCAGTGCTGACGCGCGGGGATCGCTTGTTCGAAGAACCACTGTTGCACCGGCGCCAACGCGACCGCGCCAACGGCCGGGCTTTGGTCGATCAGCGGTTGCTCGCCGTTGCGGGCAGCCTGGGCCAGGCTGCGGATGGTCTGGTGCTGGAACAAATCCTTGGGGCTCAACACGATCCCGGCCTGGCGCGCGCGGCTGACCACTTGCATGGAGACGATGGAGTCGCCGCCCAGCTCGAAGAAATTGTCTTCCAGACCGACATTGTCGATGGCCAGCACGTCCTGCCAGATCGCCGCCAGGGATTTTTCCATCGCCGTGCGCGGCACGACGTGTTCACGTTGCTGCTGCGAGCCATCGACCGCCGGCAGCGCCTTGCGGTCGAGTTTGCCATTGGGGGTCAACGGCAGCTGCGCGAGGAACAGCAGGAACGCCGGGACCATGTAGTCCGGCAGACGCTGACGCAGTGCGGCTTTCAGCGATTCACGCAGGGCCGCTTGTGCATCGAGGTTATCGACCAACGCCGGATCGGTCGGCACGATGTACGCGACCAGTTGCTGCCCGTTTACGCCGTCCTGCGCCAACACCGCCAATTCGCGCACGGCCGCTTGCTGCAACAGTCGCGCTTCGATTTCACCCAGCTCGATCCGGAAACCACGGACCTTGACCTGATGGTCGATACGCCCAACGTATTGCAGCGAGCCGTCGGCCTGATAACGGGTCAGGTCGCCGGTGCGGTAAAGGCGTTCGCCGTTGCTGGCGAACGGGTTCGGCACATACTTTTCGGCAGTCATGCCCGGCCGCGCCAGGTAACCACGGGTGATGCCCGCGCCCGACAGGTACAGCTCGGCGGACACGCCTTGCGGCACCGGTTGTAATTCGGCGTCCAGCAAATAACTGGCGGTGTGCTTGAGCGGTCGGCCGATGTTCGCGCGGCCACCGGCCTCGCGCCGGGTCCAGGTCGAATACGTCGTGTCTTCGGACGGGCCGTACAAATCGTAGACATGCTCGACAGTCGGCTGCTGATACAGCGCATCCACCAGGCTTTGTTTCAGCGGTTCACCGGCGAGGTTGATGATGCGCACGCTCGACGGGATCTGTCCGTCGCGCTGCAACGCGTTGATCGCCGACGGCACGGTGTTGATCAAACGCACCTGATCACGGGCCGGCAGTTGCGGCAATTCCAGGGCGTTGCGGGCGATGATCACCGAGCCGCCGTTGGCCAGGGTCACAAACAGCTCCCACACCGACAGGTCGAAACACACCGAGGTCGAGGCCAACACGCCCTGGATGTCGTCGCGGCTGTAGACCGATTTCGACCAGTCGATCAGCGCCAGCACATTGCGATGGGCAATGGCCACGCCTTTGGGTTTGCCGGTGGAACCGGAGGTGTAGATCACGTAGGCCAGATTGTCCGGGGTGACGCGGGTGACCGGCGCGCTGCTTGGGTACGCGCCCCACGTCATATCGTCCATGAGCAGCACTTGCGTTTCGGCGGCCACGGTCAACGTCGCGGCGACCGACTGCTCGGTCAGCAACACCAGGGCGCGGCTGTCGTCGAGCATGTAGGCGACGCGCTCGGCCGGGTAATCCGGGTCCAGCGGCACATAAGCGCCACCAGCCTTGAGCACCGCAAGCAACGCGATCAACAGGTTGTCGGAACGCTGCATCGCCACGCCGACCCGGACTTCCGGGCCGACGCCCAGTTCGATCAGTTTGTTGGCCAGGCGATTGGCCTGACCGTCGAGTTCGGCGTAAGTCAGCTGTTTGTTGGCAAAGGTCAGCGCCAACGCGTCCGGACTGGCCGCGACTTGCTGGCTGATCAGTTGATGAATGCACAAGTCCTGCGGGAAGCTTTCGTCAGCACGATTCCAGTCATGCACGACGCGTTGGTATTCGGCGCTTTCCAGCAGCGGCAAATCGCTGATGCGCTGCTGCGAATCGCTGACCATGCCCCGCAGCAAATGCACCCAGTGCTGCGCCATGCGCGCGATGGTCGAGGCGTCGAACAGGTCGTTGGCGTAGGTCAGCGCGGCGTGCAGCTTGCCGCCCTTTTCATAGGTATCGAGGGTCAGGTCGAACTGCGTGGTGCGCCCTTCCCACTCGATCGCACCGAGCGCCAGACCAGACGCGGTGCTGACCGTGGAAATGTCCGCGACCTGCGGCTGGTGGTTGTACATCACCTGGAACAGCGGCGTGTGGCTGAGGCTGCGCTCCAGTTTCAGCGCTTCGACCAGACGCTCGAACGGCAAATCCTGATGGGCCTGGGCACCGAGCGCGGTTTCCTTGATGGCGCGCAGCAAATCGTCGACGCGGGTCTGGCCATCGAGCTGGGTGCGCAACACCTGGGTGTTGACGAAAAAGCCGATCAGGCCTTCGATCTCGCCGCGATTGCGGTTGGCAATCGGCACGCCGACGCGGATGTCGGTCTGCCCGGTGTAGCGATGCAGCAACGCGTTGAAGGCGCCGAGCAACAGCATGAACAAGGTGATGTTGTGGGTTTGCGCGGTGGCGCGCAGTTGTTCGGCCAGTTGTGCGTCGACGGCGAATTCGTAGCGGGTGCCGCGATAGCTCGGCATCGCCGGGCGCGGGTGATCGGTGGGCAGCTCCAGCACCGGGTGTTCGTCGCCGAGTTGCGCCTGCCAGTAATCGAGTTGGCGTGCCTGTTCGCCCGCCTCCAGCCAGCGGCGTTGCCACAAGGCGTAGTCGCTGTACTGGATCGGCAACGGCGCGAGTTGCGGTTGTGCGCCGGCCTCAAAAGCGTCGTAGCAGCGGATGAATTCGTCGATCAGCACGTTCATCGACCAGCCGTCGGAAACGATGTGGTGCAGGGTCAGCAGCAGGACGTGTTCTTCGTCGGCGAGCTTGAGCAAGGTGACGCGCAGCAACGGGCCGACCGACAGATCAAAGGGCAGCACTGATTGCTGCTCGGCGGCTTGAGCGACTGCCTCTTCGCGCGCAGTGGCCGGTAGCGCGCTGAAATCCACCTGATCGATGACCAGCGGCACGCTGGCCGGCACTTGCCGCAGGCTATCGTCGGCCTGGCGCTGGAACACCGTGCGCAGGGTTTCGTGACGCGCCACCAGGCTGGCGAAGGCCTGTTCCAGTGCCGGCAGGTTCAAGCGCCCGGTCAGACGCACCGCGCCGGGCAGGTTGTAGGCGCCACTGTGCGGGTCCAGTTGCCAGAGAAACCACATGCGTTGCTGGGCGTACGACAGCGCCTGGCGATCCTCGGCGTCGACGCCGGCAGGAATGGGGAACCGGGCGAAATCAACGCCTTCCTTGTGCAAGGCCGCAAGGAACATCTGGCGCTTTTCCAGGGGCAACCCGATAAACCGGCGAGCAAGTTTCAAGGAGTCTTCAGCATTCATTTCTAAGGATCCGGATCAGTGGCGGGAAGCACAAAGGCACGTCGTCCCTATAAAACGAATGCAGACCGGAAAAATTAGCGAATGAGAACAAGTATCAGAGGGGCGGTAAAACGCGGTGTGTCAGTGCCACTAATACACTGTGGGAGCGGGCTTGCTCGCGAACGCGGTGTGTCAGTAGACATTTGTATGACTGACACGCCGCTTTCGCGAGCAAGCCCGCTCCCACAGGGATTCGGCTTCCACAGGGATTTGGCTCAGGCGCTGGCGGCCATGGCGTGCCGGCGATGATGCACATCGAGCTGATCCTTGATCACCCGCAGCACCTTGGCTTCGTGTTCATGGATGAAGAAGTGCCCGCCGCCCAGCATGTCCACCGAGAAACTGCCGTGGGTTTCCTTGCTCCAGCCGATCAACTGCCCGGTGGTGGCGCGGTCGTCTTTGCCGCCGAGCACATGGATCGGGCAGTTGAGCAGAGGACGCTGTGCCGGCTCGAATCGGCCGCACAGCTGAAAGTCTGCGCGCAGAATCGGCAACGTCAGGCTCATCAACTCCTGATTGGCCAGCACTTCCTCACTTGTGCCATTGAGCGTGCGCAATTGCTCGATCAGCTCGGCGTCGGTCTTGGGCTCGGCGAACCCCCGATCGTAATCGAGCCGCATGGTCGGTGCCGCCGTGCCCGAAGCAAACAGCGCGACCGGCTCCGGACAACCCAGCGAGCGAAACGCGTGCGCCATTTCACAGGCGAGCAATGCGCCCAGACTGTGACCGAACAGCGCGTAAGGCGCCTTGAGCGTGGCTTTTTGTTCCTGCGCCAGTTGCAGCGCCAGGCGTCGCATGTCGGTGTGCAATGGCTCGCCGTACCGGGCGCCACGTCCCGGCAATTCCACAGGTTGCAGCGTGAGCCACTCCGGCAGTTTGCGCCGCCAGCGGCTATAGACCATGGCGCTCGCGCCGGAATAGGGCAGGCACAGCAATGTCAGCTGGGTCACCGGGCTTACCTCGAATAGTTGTCTGCTTAGAGAACGGACGAGCGCGGCGGGGAATTAGTCGTTCGGATAGTCCTGTGGGAGCGGGCTTGCTCGCGAAAGCGCTGTACCAGCCACCGTTGATGTCGACTGATACAGCGCGTTCGCGAGCAAGCCCGCTCCCACCATTGAGCTGTCTCAGTTGGTGTTTATTTCAAATGGCGGAAGCTCTGCACGGCGGAACCAAGCACCACGGCCCCGGCGGCAATCGCCAGCCAAAACCCGCTGCGCGCGCCCAACGCATCCACCAGCCAGCCCGAACCGGCCGCGCCAATGGCCACGCCGATGCTCAACCCCGTCACCAGCCAGGTCAGGCCTTCGGTCAATTTGGCCGGTGGCACGATGCGTTCCACCAGTGCCATCGCGACGATCAGCGTCGGCGCAAAGAACAGCCCGGCGACGAACACCGCCAGCGACAACCCGAAAATGTTGGTCGCCAACAGCAACGGCAGCGTGGTCACCGCCGTCGCCACCCCGCCGTACAGAAACAAACGCGGCAGCGGCACTTTTGAGCGCAATGCGCCGAACGCCAGCCCGGCCAGGCACGAGCCAATCGCGTAGACCGACAGCACAATACTCGCCGCCGCCGGTTGCCCCTGCTGCTGGGCGAACGCCACGCTGACCACATCGACCACGCCCACAATGGTGCCCATGGCGACCATCAACAACATCAGCAACTGAATCTCGCTGGAACGAATGATCGAGCCTTGTTGGTGTTCCTCGTGCGGGTGAATCGCCGGTTCGGTGCCGCGCTGCAACACAAACGCCGTAACGCCAATCGCCAGCATCAGCAATGCCGCCAACGGGCCCGCCTCCGGGAACGCGACCACGCACAACCCGACCGACAGCGGCGGCCCGACGATAAAGCACACCTCGTCCAGTACCGATTCCAAGGCATACGCGGTTTGCAGTTCGGGCCGGCCGCGATAGACCTCGGTCCAGCGCGCCCGGACCATCGCCGACATGCTCGGCATGCAACCGGCCAGCGCGGCAAACACAAACAACGTCCATTGCGGTGCCTGGAACCGGGTGCACAGCAACAGCAGCAACAGCGCCCCGCCACCGATCAAGGCGGCAATCGGCAAGACTCGTCCCTGGCCGTAACGGTCGACCAGCCGCGAGACTTGCGGCGCACAAAACGCCGTGGCCAGGGCAAACGTTGCGGTTACCGCGCCGGCCAGACCGTAGCCGTTGTGCAACTGCGAGAGCATGGTGATCAGGCCGATGCCGGTCATGGAAATCGGCATGCGCGCGATCATCCCGGCCAGCACGAATGCCCGGCTGCCTGGGGCGTTGAACAGTTCGCGGTAAGGATTGGCCATGGTTCGGGGTCTCGACAAGGGACTGCACGTTGCCATAAGGCAGAGCGAGGGGAAAGTCGGCAATTGTTGGTGGAGTGTGAAGGCCCGTTCGCGGGCAAGCCCACCCTTGAAACGCTTTCCCCTGTGGGAGCGGGCTTGCTCGCGAAGGGGCCGGCACCGGCAACCTTTGCCTGTGCCAAATGAACTCTCTCCCGCCCGCACCAGTCAGCTAATTAGGCCCTCACTTCAAGGCGCTAACCGACATGCTGATTTCCCTCGACCAACAAGTCGCCCTGATCACCGGCGCCAGTTCCGGCATTGGTGCCGGCGCCGCCAAGGCCCTGGCCGCCGCCGGTGCCGCCGTGGTGATCAACTACAACTCGCAACCCGCACCCGCCGAAGAACTGGCCCGGCAGATCAACGCTGAAGGCGGGCGCGCCCTCGCCATCGGTGCCGACGTCTCCAAGGAAGAAGACGTCGAGCGCTTGTTCGCGCAGACCCTCGATGCCTTCGGTTCGCTGGACATTCTGGTGGCCAATTCGGGCATGCAAAAAGACGCCAGCGCCGTGGACATGAGCCTGGCCGACTGGAATCAGGTCATCGGCGTCAACCTCACCGGGCAGTTCCTTTGCGCCCGCGCGGCCCTGCGCATCTTCAATCGACAAGGCATCCGCGAAGGCGTGTCCCGGGCCGCCGGCAAAATCATTCACATGAGTTCGGTGCACCAGCGCATTCCCTGGGCCGGTCATGTCAATTACGCGGCGTCCAAGGGCGGCGTCGACCTGCTGATGCAAACGCTGGCCCAGGAAGTCAGCCACCAGCGCATTCGCATCAACGGCATCGCGCCGGGGGCGATTCGCACGGCGATCAACCGCGCCGCCACCGAAGGCGCGGCCGCCGAAGAACTGCTCAAGCTGATTCCTTATGGCCGCATAGGTGATGTCGAGGACATCGCCAACGCGGTGGTATTCCTGGCCTCCGACGCCTCCGACTACATAGTCGGCACCACCCTGTTCATCGACGGCGGCATGAGCCTCTATCCGGAGTTTCGCGGCAATGGCTGATCATCATCCCGAACGACAAAGCCCTATCGACGCCCACGGCATCATCGGCGACATGCGCAGTGCGGCACTGGTCAACGACAAGGGCAGCGTGGACTTTTTCTGCTGGCCGGAATTCGACAGTCCGTCGATCTTCTGCTCGCTGCTGGACACCCCCGAGGCCGGCATTTTTCAACTGTTCCCGGACTTGCCCGACGCCCGTCGCGAACAAATCTACCTGCCCGACACCAACGTGCTGCAAACCCGCTGGCTCAGCGACCGCGCAGTCGTCGAGATCACCGACTTGCTGCCAATCGGCGACAGCGAAGACGATTTGCCGATCCTGATGCGCCGGGTGCGGGTGGTCAGCGGCGAGGCGACGTTCCACCTGCGCTGCGCGGTGCGCCACGACTACGCTCGCGCCAAAACCCGCGCGCGGATGGAGCAAAAAGACGTGGCCTTCGAGGCCGCCGATCAACCGTCCATGCGCCTGTCTTCTGATCAACCGTTGCAGGTGGAGGGCGATGCTGCGGTGGCGCAGTTCACCTTAAAACAGGATGAAAGCGCGCAATTCCTGCTCGGCGGCCTCGACGATCCACGCTTCCAGGAAGGTGGCGCCGCGATGTGCATGGAGCGCACGTTGAAGTTCTGGCGCGACTGGATCGGCCAATCCAATTACCGCGGGCGCTGGCGGGAAATGGTCAACCGCTCGGCCTTGGCGTTGAAGCTGCTGACCTCGCGCAAACACGGGGCAATCCTCGCCGCCGCGACCTTCGGCCTGCCGGAAACTCCGGGGGGCGAACGCAACTGGGATTATCGCTACACCTGGATCCGCGATTCGTCGTTCACCATCTACGCCTTCATGCGCCTGGGCTTCGTCGAGGAAGCCAACGCCTACATGAACTGGTTGCGCGGGCGGGTCAGCGATTGCCGTGGCAACTCGATGAAACTCAACATTCTTTACGCGATGGATGGGCGTCAGGAATTGCCGGAAACCGAACTTGCGCACCTGTCCGGCCATGGCGGCGCCCAGCCGGTGCGCATTGGCAACGGTGCGTACGATCAGGTCCAGCTCGACATTTTTGGCGAACTGATGGACGCGGTATACCTGGTCAACAAATACGGCGACGCCATCTCTCACGAAGGCTGGAAACACGCGTCGGAGGTGGTCGATCAAGTCTGCGAAACCTGGCAGCAGCAAGACGTGGGCATCTGGGAAATGCGCGGCGAACAGCACCACTTCCTGCACTCGCGGCTGATGTGCTGGGTCGCACTGGACCGCGCCATCCGCCTCGCCTCCAAACGCTCCCTGCCCGCCCCGTTCGCCCGCTGGGACCAGACGCGCCAGGCGATCTACGCCGACATCTGGGCAAATTTCTGGAACGAAGAGCGCGGGCATTTTGTGCAGCACATTGGCGGGACCGCACTCGATGGTTCGATGCTGTTGATGCCGTTGGTGCGCTTCGTCAGCGCCAAGGATCCGCGCTGGCTCTCGACCCTGGAAGCCATCCAGAAAACCCTGGTGCGCGATGGCATGGTGTACCGCTATCGCAACGAAGACGCGCAGATTGACGGGCTCGATGGCACCGAAGGCGCGTTCGCCGCGTGCTCGTTCTGGTACGTCGAATGCCTCGCCCGGGCGGGTCAGGTGGAAAAGGCGCACCTGGAATTTGAACAATTGCTGCGCTACGCCAACCCGCTGGGGTTGTACGCCGAAGAGTTCGACAGCCATGCGCGACACCTGGGCAACACGCCGCAAGCGTTGACGCATTTGGCGCTGATCAGCGCGGCGAGTTTTCTTGATCGCAAACTGAGCGGGCAAAAAACCTACTGGCAACCTTGAGACCGAGGCGCTGGCTTCGCGGGCGGCGATCCGACTTGCCGCCTGACTCACTCGACAGCCTTGCAGGCCCGGCACCTACACGCGGTAAACAACCCGCGTTGCGCCTCGCAGAATCGTTTGTTGCCAGCCGTTACATCCTTACCTAACATCGCCGTCAGCGGGTACAGCGGAGCTGTCCAACAAAACCCGAATTCAAGGAACCAGAATGAGCCAGCGCATCCACCGCAGCATCGACTCCCCTCTCCGGTCAGGCCTGAACCGTGACGAACTGTGGGAAGCCTCCGACAAGGGCCTGATCAAATGCTGGGAAATCGGCCGCCAGCGCGCCGAGCGCTTCCCCGAACTTGCCCGGCGCTGCTTCGCCGGCGAACTGCCAGTGCTGGGCTGGAAAGGGGGCGTGAGCCGCAGCCTGAAAAAACTCGAGAAATACGGCTCGCTCAAATACCTCGCGCAGTGGCAGGGATTGCGCGGCGAGGATCTGGACGTTGATCTGGCTGAAGAGCGGGCATTGACGTGTTCGCGAACCCACATGGTGGTGACATTTACGCCGGACCGGTCGAAGTACTTCAATCAGGTGGCGGAAGTCGAAGCCTAGGCTGGCACAGCGTTGCAATGACCTTTCCGGAGAATCAAATGAACCGCGAAGCGTTGATCCGATACGCCCTGACCCCAAGCCTGAACATCGCTTACGAAGAACACGGCCCGGCCTCCGGCGACGCGGTGATCCTGCTTCACGGTTTTCCCTATTCCCCCCGCGCCTACGATGCCGTCGCCCCGGCCCTCGCGGCACTGGGCTGCCGCGTCATCGTGCCGTACCTGCGCGGTTATGGCCCGACGCGTTTCAACCGTCCCGAGACGCCGCGCTCGGGCCAGCAAGCCGCCCTCGCCCAGGATTTGCTGGACCTGATGGATGCGCTCGCCATTCAGCAAGCCGCGCTGTGCGGCTACGATTGGGGCGGTCGCGCCGCTTGCATCGTCGCAGCGTTGTGGCCGGAACGGGTCCGGTGTCTGGTGACGGGCGATGGCTACAACCTGCAAGACATCCCGCATTCCACCAAGCCGCTGGACCCGCAAACCGAGCACCGGCTCTGGTATCAGTACTATTTCCACACGGCGCGAGGCGTTGCCGGTTTGACCGACAATCGCCGGGCGTTCTGCCAATGGCTGTGGGAGCTATGGTCACCGACATGGCCCGCCAGCGCCGAACGTTATCCGTTGAGCGCCCCGGCTTTCGACAATCCGGACTTCGTCGACGTGGTGATTCACTCCTATCGCCACCGGTTCATGTATGTGGCCGGCGACCCGGCGCTTGAATGGATGGAGCAGGCACTGACGCGGCAACCACCGATCAGCGTGCCGACGATTTCCCTGTGCGGCGCCGACGATGGCGTCGGCCCCGCACCTGAGGTCGACGACGATATCGAGCACTTCACCGGTGCCTATGAGCGGCGGGTGCTGGCGGGCGTGGGCCATGACATTCCCGAAGAGGCGCCCGAGGCGACGATCAAGGCATTGCTGGATCTGTTGCAGCGCTGACCGAAAAGCGCTCGCGGTAGGCTTGCGGCGTGACGCCCATGGCCCTGAGGAAACTGCGGCGCAGGGTTTCTTCACTGCCAAAGCCGCATTGCACCGCTACCCGTTTGATCGGCAAACCGGTATCGCTGAGCAGCCGCCGCGCGGTTTCGACCCGAATCAGTTCGATGGCCCGCGCCGGCGTCTGGCCGGTGTCGGCGCGGTAATGACGGACGAAGCTGCGCTCGCTCATGCCGGCCTGCAACGCCAGGGTCGGGATGCCAAGCTCTTGGGTCAGATTTTCACTGATCCAGGCATGAAGCTCGTCGAAACGACCACCTTCCTTTTGCAACGACAAGGTCACGCTGAACTGCGACTGCCCGCCCGGACGCTTCAGGAACACCACCAGTTGCTGCGCCACTTCCAGGGCCACGCCTCGGCCCAGGTCCGCTTCGACCATCGCCAGCGCCAAGTCAATGCCCGCCGTGACGCCGGCCGAGGTCCACACCGGGCCGTCATTGATAAAAATCGGATTGGGCTCGACCTGCAACAGCGGATGCTTCTGCGCCAGTTGCTCGCACCGCGTCCAGTGCGTGACCACCCGCCGTCCATCCAGCCAACCGCTGGCCGCCAGCAAAAACGCCCCGGTGCACACCGATGCGACCCGACGGCAGCCGGTGGCATGTTCGCGTACCCACGCCACCAATGACGGGTCTTCGGCCGCCGCATACACGCCCCAGCCACCGGCGATGATCAACGTGTCACTCGCGGCATCAGGCAACGGTTCGGCCAGCAGCGCCAACCCCGCCGACGACATCACCGCCCCGCCGCCACCGACAATCACCGTTGGTGCATAAGGCACCGGCAAACCCTTTTGACGGGCAATATCGTTGGCGGAAGCAAACACCTGCAGCGGCCCGGTGACATCGAGCAGTTGCACATTGGTAAACGCGAGCACATGAATGGCTTTCGGCATGTTTGGCGTAATTCGTGGGGTGATTGGCGGATACGCCAAAGGCTACGAGCCTATAGTGAAGCCGTCCACCCACTTCAGGAGAAAAATGCCATGACGTTGCAGATCGGTTTTCTGTTGTTTCCGCAGATTCAGCAACTGGACCTGACCGGCCCTTACGACGTGCTGGCGTCGCTGCCGGACGTGAAGGTGCATCTGATCTGGAAGGACTTGATGCCGATCACCGCCAGCACCGGCCTGATGCTCACACCGACCATCACCTTCGACGATTGCCCGGCGCTGGATGTGATCTGCGTGCCCGGCGGCAGCGGTGTCGGCCCCTTGATGGAAGATCAGCAAACCCTGGCCTTCATCAAGGCGCAGGCTGCGAGCGCGCGGTACGTCACGTCAGTCTGTACCGGCTCGCTGGTCCTCGGCGCTGTTGGCCTGCTCAAAGGCAAGCGAGCCACCACTCACTGGGCTTATCACGAGTTGCTTGCGCCATTGGGCGCGATCCCGGTGAAAGATCGGGTGGTGCGTGACGGTAACCTGTTGACGGGCGGCGGGATCACCGCCGGGATCGATTTTGCCCTGACCCTCGCGGCGGAGTTGTTCGACACAGACACGGCGCAGCGTGTGCAGTTGCAGCTGGAATACGCGCCGGCACCACCGTTCAATTCGGGTAGCCCGCAAACTGCACCGGCTGCGGCGCTGGAAGAAGCCACCCGGCGTTTGGCGCCAGCGTTGCAGCAACGGACGCTGATTACCGAACGGGTAGCCGCAACGCTGGAGTTGTAGGAAAACACGGTGGGAGCGAGGCGGCTCGCGAAGGAAATGCGCGTGAACCCGCGGATACCGGTTGTTCGGTCTTCGTCGGAATGACACGGTAAGCCGGCTCGCTCCCACCGATGCCTTCCGACTTTTCGACAGGCAAAAAAAACCCGCCAGAGGCGGGTTTTTCCCAAGACCATTGTCGACTCCCTGTCGGCAGCGAATCCTTGCTAATGGTCGATCATCCGTGATCCTGAAACACTCCCTGTGCTTCAGTTGATGGCGCTAGATTAACCGTCGGATCCAATCTGCAATAGACGACATAGCTACCATCGCGTGTAAGACATTCGCTATAGCGGCCCTTCCGATAACCCTTAGACGCGTCAGGCACCGAGCCTGGAAGCCGCGAGTTCCGCGACCTGCAGCTGACCTTGCGCTTGCAGGACGTCGTTATCCTCAAGAAACCACGCCGCCGACAGTCCGCCAAACGCCAGCACCCATTGCAACAGTCGGCGCTGTTCAAGCCCGGCGGCTTCGGCCACGACGTCGACTTGTCGGTGAAAACGCCGAGGATCAATCGCCGTCGGTAAATCGGGATTACAGATCAGGTTGGCGTAGTCAAACCCGCGCTCGCCAATCACCCGCTTGGGATCGATGGCCAGCCAGCCTCGCGACTGGAAATCCAGCAGGTTGTCGTGGTGCATGTCGCCGTGCAACACCACCACGTCCTGCGGCTCGGCCAGCAATGTTTCGGCGGTGGCCAGGCAGAGGGAGTAGGCGCCGCCGTGTTGTTCCGCCGCCCGGCGCAGCGACCTGAACCAGCGCGACAAAGGCACTAGCGGCGGTGGCGGCGACAGGCGTGGCGCATGCAACCGCGCCAGCGCCGAACACAGGATGCTGCTGGCCTGATCATCCTGACCGTTGAGCGCCATGTGCATCAACGACCGCTCGCCTTGCGCACGTTCCAGCACCAATGCTGCGTCGTGATGCGCGTAAACCCGCGCGGCACCCTCGCCGTCCCACCAGGTCATCAGCAGATTGCCGAATTTTTCTTCATCATCGATGGCGACTTTCAGCATCGCCGGCGCCTCGCCCATGCGCACCGGCAGCAAACGACTGCCGGGGGTGATGATCGGCTCGCCGTCCGGCACCAGCGCCCAGCGTTGCAACCAGGGTTCAAACATGCAGCCTCTACTCTTGCGGTTGGACGTCGGCTTTGGTGCCTGTTTTCAAGAACATTTCAATATTGTTCATCTGCTCATCCCAGCCGCGGCTGTCCATGCGGAACGCCTTGAGCCTGCGATGTTGGGGGATGTGATCAAAACCGGACTCGGTGACCGTCAACAAGGTGCCGTTATCCATGTCTTCAAGCTCGAACTTCACCAACGTCGTGGGCTCCTGGGAGTAGTCGACCTCCGGCTCCACCGCATACGGGTGCCAGCGAAACGAAAACACCCGCTCCGGCTCGACCCGTTCTACCAGCACATTCCACAGCAAATGTTCATACCCGGGATAGGTAATCTGCCCCTGTGTCCACTCGCCGGCGACAAAGCGCTTGCCCTCCAGCGCCACTCCAAACCACTGCCCGAAAGCCTCGGCATTGGCCAACACGCGCCAGACCTGCGAGCGCGGCGTTTTGAGCAGGATCTTCCTTTTGATGCGATCTGATGCTGGGTTCATAAGTCACCTCCTGTATCGAACAGTAGGCCTGTAAGACCACAAGACCAACCTTAAAGTTGTATCAATGGGCTGGCGATTGTCGTTGCCTGGCGCAATCTTGCCGGTTGATTCGAGGGGAAAAAGCCTGAAAATGCCCTTCAACGTTCAAGTCTCAACCATTCCTGACTAGACTCGCACTGTCATCTCACTCGAGAAACCGATCATGTCCTTGCCCCGCCTCTTCGTTCTGTCCTCGCTGCTGTGCCTCAGCGCCTGCGCCACCTCGGTCGCTCACTGGAGCAAGCCCGGTGCGATTCAGGCGGATGTCGACAAGGATAAAGCGCAATGTCAGTACCAGGCCAAGTCGGCGACGGCCAGTTACAGCAGCACGCCTTCAGATAAAAGCATGTCGGCGGCGGTAGGGGCCGGGGTTGGGGACGGGATTGTCGTCGCCGAAAAGCAGATCGACCTGGTCAATGACTGTATGCACTTGCGCGGTTATACCGGCAACTGACTGCCGCTACACTGCGCAGCCATTTTTCACGTCTGAGCGAGAACCTTCATGAACTCACGCATACTTCTGGCGCTGACGCCGCTGCTGTTCACCTCGGTTGCCCATGCCGTGGACTGCGGCAACGCCACGGATCAGGCGACGATGAATCAGTGCGCCGCGCAGCAGAACAAGGACGCGGACAAGGCGTTGAATGCGCTTTACCAGCAGATCACCGCCAGGTTGAAAGCCAATCCTGACAGCAAAAAACTGTTGGTCGGCGCGCAACGAGCGTGGGTTGCGTTTCGCGATGCCGAGTGCAAGTTCTCCAGCGCCGGCGTGGAAGGCGGGAGTGTTTATCCGTTGATTTACAACAACTGCGTGACGGAATTGACCAAGGCGCGGGTAGAAACCTTCAAGACGTATTTGAAGTGCCAGGAGGGGGACTTGAGTTGCCCGGTGCCGGGCGCCTGATTGTTCGCTGACGGGTAACCTCTGCGCGAGCCGGCGCCCTCCCACATTGGCCCGCGTTCTTTGCGAAGAACCCGGTCAACGGTGGGAGGCTGCTCGCGAAGGTAATCGCCCAGGACTCAAAACCTCAACGCTGCCACACCTCGGCATTCACAAAAAACGCCCGCGCATTATCCTCAAGACTTTCCAGGTGATACCCGCCCTCCTGCACAATCAGGCACGGCAACCCCAGGCCACGAATGCGCTCGCCCAGGCGCGCAAACCCCTCCCGCGTCACCGCCACTTTGCTCTGCGGGTCCAGCTCGAAAATATCGAAGCCCAGCGACAGCACCAACACCTCGGCACCGAACGCTGTCACCGCCGCCAGTGCTACGTCGAGTTGCCCGAGGAAATCCGCTTCGCTCGAACCGTGCGCCATCGGCAAGTTGAGGTTGAACCCCTCGCCTGCCCCGGCACCGCGCTCATCGCCAAACCCGGCGACCCCTGGATAGAAATTGGTCGGATCGCCATGCACCGAGACATACAGCACGTCATCGCGGTCGTAGAAAATCTCCTGAATCCCCTGCCCGTGGTGCATGTCGGTGTCGAGCACCGCGACGCGGGCAAAACCGCCACGCAAGACCTGGGCGGCTACGGCTGCGTTGTTGACATAACAGAAACCACCGGCCGCTTCAGCCCGGGCGTGGTGGCCCGGTGGACGGCACAAAGCGTAAGCCGCTGGCTCGCCATCGAGTAACGCTTGCGCCCCGGCCACCGCGCTTTGCGCCGACCAATAGGCCGAACGCCAGGTTTGCTCGCCGACCGGGCAACTGCCGTCCGCCAGATACCGGGCGGCCTGAGCCAGAATGCCGCGCAGGGCATTGGGTTCGCGCACGAAGATGTTCGACATCACTTCGTCGCCCCAATCCTCAGGGATTTCCTTCCAGCGCTGATGCGCCTCCTGCAAGAACGTCAGGTATGGCGCGCCATGAACCGCCAGCAACGGCGCGAGCCCGGCGTCGGCCGGTTGTTCGACGTCAAAGCCCAGCGAATGGGCAGCCTGCACCAGTCGTTGCACGCGCTCCGGCACTTCCTGCGGCGTGCGCATCTGTCCGCGCGAGTAGTAAGTGCGTGGATGGTGAAGCAATTGTTCGGGGTGGAAAAAACTGCGCATGGGCTAATACCTGTCAGTAAACATGAATCTCACGATCCCGGTGGGAGCGGGCTTGCTCGCGAAGGCGGTGTGTCGGCCACTGCAAAGGTCGACTGATAAACCGCTTTCGCGAGCAAGCCCGCTGCGACAGGGGGGATTGCGTTCTAGTCGGCTTTTTCGGCGCGGGCCAGTACTGCGTTGAGTAACACATCGGTGCCCTGTCGCACGTCTTCGGGCAGTACGTCCTCGGCTTCGTTATGGCTCAGGCCGCCGACACACGGAATAAACACCATCGCCGTCGGGCAATAGCGCGCCAGCAGAATCGCGTCGTGCCCGGCGCCGCTGACAATCGATTGCTGAGCGTAGCCCAGCGCATCCACCGCCTGCTGCACCGCCGCCACACAGTCGGCATCGAATGGCGTCGCCGGGCTGATCCAGTGCACAGTGATCGTCGCCGCCAAACCACGCCCGTCGGCAATCGCTTGAAGCCGCGCCCGGACTTGCTGCTCCATGGCCTCGATGGCGTCGTCGCGGTGATGACGCAGATCGACAGTGAAATTCACCCGCCCCGGAATGGTGTTGCGCGACGACTTGCTGATGTTCAATTCGCCGACGGTGGTCAGACCTTCCGGAGCGAAATCCGCCGCCAACGCTTCGATCGACTGAATCATTTGCGCCACGCCGTACAGGGCATCCTTACGCAGTGGCATCGGCGTGGTGCCGGCGTGTGCCGCCATGCCCTCGACCTGCACGTCGAGCCAGCGAATCGCCTGGCCACCGCTGACCACGCCAATGCTTTTAGCGTTGTCTTCAAGGATCGGGCCTTGTTCGATATGCGCTTCAAAATACGCATCCACTGCACCGCCCAACGGGCGCGAGCCGGCGTAACCGGTACGCTTCAGTTCGTCGGCGACGCTGAGGCCATTGACGTCCCGCACGGCGAGCGCGGCATCGAGTTTCATGATCCCGGTGAACACTGCCGAGCCGAACATCGCCGGGGTGAAGCGCGCGCCTTCTTCGTTGGTCCAGACCGCCACTTCCAGCGGCTTGCGGGTCTGGATGCCGAGGTCGTTGAGGCAACGCACCACTTCCAGGCCGGCGAGTACGCCGTAGACGCCGTCGAAACGACCGCCCTCGGGTTGAGTGTCGAGGTGGCTGCCCATCATCACCGGCGCGGCGTGCGGGTCGGTGCCCTCGCGACGGGCGAACAGGTTGCCGATGGCATCCACACTCAGGCTCATGCCGGCCTCGCGGCACCAATGGGCAAACAGTTCGCGACCGGCCTTGTCTTCGTCGCTGAGGGCCAGACGGCAACTGCCTCCGCGAACAGTGGCGCCGATCTCGGCCATCGCCATCAGGCTCGCCCACAGGCGTTCGCCATTAATTTTCAACATGAATCGATCCTCGAAAACGGTGACTAAGCGCTGGCCATTTCCATGCGCTCGGCGTTGGCATGGCGACGGGCCAGGGACAGTACGCAGATCAGCGAAGTGGCGGCGATCAGGCTGTAGAACACCGCCATCGGCCACCATTGACCGGCGAACTTATGTGCCAGCAGAGTCCCGATCAGTGGCGTCAAACCGCCGGCCACGGCACCGCAAATCTGGTACGCAAGCGAGATCGCGGTGTAGCGCACGCGGGTCTCGAACATGCCGCTGACGTACCCGGCGATCACCGCGTAGAACGACGCCATACACACCACCGCCAGCGCAATGCCAAGGATGATCAGCGGCGCCTGGGCCGAACTGACCAGCACGAACATCGGGTACGGCGAGGCCATCGCCAGCAGCGACACCAGGCACAGGAAACGGGTAGCGCCGATTTTCTCGGCGATCCACGCGGCCAGCGGTTGAACGCAGAACTGAATGATCGCGACCACAAACAGGCACTCAAGGATCAGCGAGCGCGGCAGTTCGAGTTGCTGGGTGGTGTAGGCGATCATGAAGGTGTTGGTGAAATACACCCCGGCAATCCCCAGGGTGTTGGCTCCGATGCACAGCAGCAAGGGGCGCCACGCGGTGCGCAGCACTTCCATGACCGGCGCCTGCTCTTTGCGCGTGCTTTTGGCCGCCAATTCGCGGCTGGCGAGGAACTCCGGCGATTCACTCACACCCAGACGAATCGCCAAGCCGACCAGCAGTAACAACGAACTGGCAAGGAACGGCAGACGCCAGCCCCAGCTCATCAGGTCGTCTTCCGGCAAGCGAGTGACCGCGCTGAAGGCCAATAGCGACAGGATCAAACCGGCCGGGCTGCCCAGTTGTGCAAAGGAGGCGAAGAAATTGCGCCGCCCCTTCGGCGCATGTTCGCCGGCCATCAACACCGCCCCGCCCCACTCGCCACCGACGGCAATGCCCTGGACGATGCGCAGCAGAATCAGCAGCACTGGCGCTGCCGCGCCGATTTGCGCGTAGGTCGGCAGCAAACCAATGCACACCGTAACCACCCCCATCATCAGCAAGGTGATGATCAGCGACTTCTTGCGGCCAATGCGGTCACCGATATGGCCGAAAATAATGCCGCCCAACGGCCGCGCAAAAAAACCGACGGCAAAGGTGCCGAAGGCGGCCATGGTGCTGAACAGTTTGTCGTCGGAGGGGAAGAACAACGCGCCGAACACCAGCGCGGCGGCGGTCGCGTAGATGTAAAAGTCGTACCACTCGATCATGGTGCCGATGAAGGCGGCAGCGGCCGCACGGCGCGGTTGGGGCGAAGCAATGGGCTTCATGGGTCGGGCTCCTTTGGTTATTTTTTTGGCAGGAGGAAATCGGCGCATTCGAGGCACTCTGACGGCGCCTGTCTGGGGGTGATTTTTCGTCTCGAGGCTATGATTAGTCAATTTTCTATTTATTATTCTGATTATTACTACTGCTTATAATCGAGAACCGCCATGGCCGAACGCGACGTGCAACGCCTGCTCAATGACCGTCTGGACTGGAACCTGCTGCGCACCTTTCGGGTGATCGGCCAGGAGCTGAGTATCAGCCGTGCCGCCGCCCGCCTGCACCTGACGCAGCCGGCGGTGAGCCAGGCACTGAAACGTCTGGAGGAGCAACTGGGGCGTCAACTGATCGCCCGCCGCGGACCGCGTTTTGCCCTGACTGAAGTCGGCGAACAGATCTTCGAACTGGCCGGGGAAATCTACGGACAGATGTCCCAGGTCAGCAGCGTGCTGGAGCAACCGGCCGACGAAGTGATCGGCAAAGTGCGGCTACTGATCATCAGCCGGATCTTTTCCGAGCGTTTCGATGATTTCCTCGCCGACTTCCATCGCCAGCATCCGCGAGTGGATCTTGAGGTGGACGTAATGCGCAGCTCCGACATCGTCAGCGCGCTTCAGGAGAAAACCGCGACGCTGGGCTTGAGCCTCAATCGCCGCCCGCAGCCTCGCCTGGAACAGCGGCTGTTCCTGCGTCAGCGCTATGCATTTTTTTGTGGCAGGCACCATGCGCTGTTTGGCCAGCAGAACGTCGCCGAAGGGGACTTGCAGCGTGAGAATTTCGTCAGTTTCACCAGTGACCAGATCGGCGGCATGCTCTCGCCGCTGACGATCTTTCGTGATCAACAGGGCTTCAGCGGACGCATCGTCGCCTCGTCCTCGAGCCTGGAAGAAGTCCGGCGACTGGTGATCGCCGGCTTCGGTATCGGTTGTCTACCCGAGCACGTGGTGGCGGCGGACATCGACGCTGGATTGCTCTGGCGCCTGCCGCCCCACGAAGGCATTGCCGATGTGGATATTCATTTGTTGTGGAACCGCGAACAGCGCATGAGCCGAGCCGAAACGATCTTCATCGACAGCCTGCAGCACATGCTCAGCAGGCCTGAGCCCGTGCTGTAACGCCCTGATCGCTCAAACGTGCGGATCGCCGGGCGGTTTGCTTGGTGTCGCGTACTGCGGCTTCAGGTGTCCGTCCTGATCGAGCAACCAGGCGTCCATGATCTGCCGCACCACCGGGCCGGCGACTCGACCACCAGCCTCGCCGTTCTCGATCATCACCGAGATGACAATTTTCGGATGCTCCGCCGGCGCGAAACCGACGAACAAGGCGTTGTCGCGGTTACGTTCCAGGGTTTTCGCCCGGTTGTAGCGCTCACCTTGTTTGATCGCAACCACTTGCGCGGTACCACTCTTGCCGGCGATACGGTACTGAGCACCCTGCGCGGCCGCTCGGGCAATCCCGCGCGCGTCGTGCATGACCATTTGCATACCGTGGTTGACCTGCTCCCAGTCACGCGGATCCTTGAGCAGGATATTCGGCATCGGATGTTCGTCTACCGGTGCCACACCATCCACCGTCTTGGCCAGGTGCGGTCGATTCCACACACCCTTGTTGGCAATCAGCGCGGTGGCCTGGGCCAGTTGCAACGGCGTGACTTGCATGTAGCCCTGGCCAATGCCGAGGATCACGGTCTCACCCGGGAACCACGGTTGACGCCGTGTGGCGCGCTTCCAGGCTTGAGAGGGCATTAGGCCGGCAGACTCTTCGAACATGTCCAGCGAGACCTTCTCGCCAAGCCCGAACATCGCCATGTAGTCGTGCAAGCGATCGATGCCGAGCTTGTGCGCGAGATCGTAGAAATAGGTGTCGTTGGACCGCATGATCGCTGCGTCCATGTCCACCCAGCCATCGCCACTGTGGTTCCAGTTACGGTATTTGTGATCGAAGTCCGGGAGCTGGTAGTAACCGGGATCGAAGACGCGCGTCTGCGGGGTCACCACACCGGCATCCAGGCCGGCAATCGCCACTTCAGGCTTGATCGTCGAACCGGGCGCGTAAAGGCCGCGCAGCACGCGGTTGAACAGAGGCCGATCAATGGAATCGTGCAGCGCTGCGTATTCCTTGAAACTGATGCCGGTCACAAACATGTTCGGGTCGAAACTGGGTTTGCTGACCATGGCGAGCACTTCGCCGGTCGATGGATCAAGCGCGACCACGGACCCGCGACGATCACCCAACGCCTCCTCCGCCGCTTTTTGCAGATTGACGTCCAGGCTCAGGACGATGTTTTTGCCGGGGATTGGATCAGTGTGCTTGAGCACACGCAGCACGCGGCCCTGGGCATTGGTTTCGACTTCCTCGTAACCGACGTGGCCGTGCAGTTCGGATTCGTAAAACTTCTCGATACCGGTTTTACCGATGGATTGGGTGCCACGGTATTCAACGTTATCGAGGGCTTTGGATTCTTTTTCGTTGATGCGGCCGACGTAGCCGATCGAATGTGCGAAATGCGCGCCCATCGGGTAATGACGGACGAATTGCGGTTCGACGTCGAGCCCCGGCAGGCGGAATTCATTCACCGCCAGCACGGCGATCTGCTGTTCAGTGAGCTCGTAGAACAGAGTGACGGGCACAAAGGGGTGACGAGCCTGTTTCATGGCCTTGTCGAACAGTGTTCGATCTTCGGCTGGCAATTGCAGGAGGTTGACCACCTCATCCAGTTCTTCTTTCACATCGGTGGCGCGTTCACGGGTGATGGTCAGATTGAAGCTGGGACGGTTGTCTGCAAGGACTACCCCATTGCGGTCGTAAATCAGCCCGCGAGTCGGGGTGATCGGCAAGACATGGACGCGGTTGTTTTCGGAGATCGTCGAGTGGTAATCAAATTCGACCACTTGCAACACATACATGCGCACGATCAGTGCGCAGGAAATGGCAACAACGAACAAGGCGCAGGCTATCAACCGTTTGTTGACCAGCCGCGTCTCTTTTTCGTGGTCCTTGATGGGTATGGGCTCGGGCATTTCTGTAGCAGCTCTTTGACGATGAAGGGGCGCCGATCCGTAGGCGTGAAAATCAGTCCGTTAAAAAACGAGCTGCACCATACCAAAAACAGGGCAATCACTTTAGTGCGATTTCCTATAAGGGCTGTCCTTGACGGCCAAAACGACGGTCGGTTTTTTAGGCTGATGCGGCATTTTTCTTATTTTTTGGCACCTGGCACTTAATTCCGGGCAAAACAAAACCCCTACCTGCATACGCAGATAGGGGTTTCGGAATTTAATCTTGACGATGACCTACTCTCACATGGGGAAACCCCACACTACCATCGGCGATGCATCGTTTCACTGCTGAGTTCGGGATGGGATCAGGTGGT
>NZ_JBNNWE010000006.1:0-112123 GCF_050280905.1 Pseudomonas sp. NPDC086278 | reverse complement strand
CGGCGGGCCCACGGAGCAGGACCGGAGCGAGGGCATGGCGAGCCTAGGCGAGGCACCGGACGAAAGGGGCAAGAGCGCTTGGTTACTTGGCGCTTCTCCAAGTGACCCGCCGTAAGGGCGGAACCCATATCAGCCATCACCCAAAAAACGGATATGCCCCACCCCTCAAAAGCGAACAACACAGCAGTGTTCGACGCAAGCAACTCACCGTCGAGTAATCACCACTTCCAGATATTCCCCAGGCACCACCAGCGATCTCTCCCCCGCCCGATTCATGCGATTCAACAACCCGGTCATGTCGTCTTCAAGCGCCCGCGCACCGTCCGGCGGCAGCACCGCGAAGGCCTTGTGCATCGGGCCATACCAGTTGCGAAAGATATCGATAAAGTGCGCCGCCGAGCGGTAGCGGAAGTTAAAGGTACGTCGCGTGACCTGCACCAGAAAATCGCGCTCGTCGAAGTGCGTATGCAACCACGCCTCCGTGCCCCAATTCGACGGTGGCTGCGCGCCCGGTTGTGGCGGCAGATGCTTGCCCAGGGTTTTGAACATCAACCCGACAAAACCCTCCGGCGTCCAGTTGGCCAACCCGATCCGACCACCGGGGCGACAGACCCGCGCCAGTTCGGCGGCGGCTTTGGCCTGGTCCGCCGCGAACATCACGCCGAAGGTCGACAACACGGCGTCGAAACTCGCATCTGCGAATGGCAGCGCCTCGGCATCGGCCACCTGAAAGGTCACCTCCAGCCGTTCGGCCCTGGCGCGGTCTTCACCGCGCTCAAGCAATGCCGCCACGTAGTCGGTAGACGTGACGTTGCAGCCACGGCGCGCGGCGGCCAGCGTCGCATTGCCGTTGCCAGCCGCCACGTCCAGCACCCCTTCGTCGCACAGCAAGTCGCAGGCTTCCGCCAGTTGCTCGCCGACAATTTGCAAGGTGGTGCCGATCACGGCGTAGTCGCCGCTGGCCCACGCGGCCATTTGGCGGTTTTTCAAGGCAGTAAGATCAATAGCGGTACTCATAAAATCGCTCCGATTCGGATGGGAACGCAGCCGGCTTATTCCGCCGTGGTGGGATCGATGATGTTCATCACCTGGGAAATGCGATTGGCCGGGAAACCGCTCTGCCTGGCGTGCTCCTTGATCTGCTCTTCGTTCGGCGCGATGTACACGCAGTACAACTTGTCGCCGGTGACATAGCTTTGCAGCCACTGCACCTGCGGCAAATCGCGCAACGCGCGGCAGGATTTCTGCGACGCCGCTTGCAAATCCCTTTCTGACAGTGTTCCAGCACCCGGAATCTCACGTTCTATAACGAACTTAGGCATGGCAACCTCTCACTCTTGTTATTGATGACAGGGTCGGCAGTGGCCCTGTGAGGCAACTATCGCCCTCGCCCACGCTGGCGTCCTGCCCGATCGTCGCCCAACCTTGTCCGATCGTCCGGAGATTTCACGCCCGCCGGTGACAGGGGCACAATCAGAAAGCCCAACGCACCGGGAACCCTCAATGGACGCCTTGTCCCAGACCCTGCGCGTCGTCCACTTGGTCGGCGCGATTTTTATCAACGCCCGCTTCACCGCGCCGTGGTGCTACCAATCGCCCAGCGCCGACACGGCCGCGAAATTGCTGGAGCCTGGCGCCGAGCGCGTGGTGATCTTTCACTTGGTGACCGAAGGCGAGTGTTACGTCGAACTGGGCAGTGATCCGCCGCTGCTGCTGACGGCGGGTGATGTGGTGGTGTTTCCACAGGGCGATGCGCATCGCATGAATTCTCAACCGGGGCTCGCGCCTGCCACCAGCAAGCGGCTCGATGCCGTCCTGTTGCGGCGCCCACGGCAATTGAGTTTTGGCGGTGGCGGCGCGGTGACGCGGCTGGTGTGCGGTTATCTGGCGTGTGACACGCGATTGGCGGGCATGTTGCTCGCCGGTTTGCCACCGGTGGTGCGGGTCAATGTGCGCGGCTCCAATGCCGGTATCTGGCTGGAGTCGTCTGTGCGTTATGCGCTGGCCGAAGCACGTTCGCCACGGCCCGGCGGCGAAGGCGTGCTGGCCAAACTGGCCGAGGTGTTGTTCATCGAAGTGCTGCGCCTGTACATGAACGAACACGGCGAAGGTCGCACCGGCTGGCTGGCCGGCGTCAGCGACCGGATCGTCGGCGCCGCGCTGAACGCGATGCACAGCAAACCGTGTCACGCCTGGAGCCTGGAAGAACTGGCGCGTACGGCGGGTTCATCGAGGTCGGTGCTGGCGGAGCGGTTTCAGCAATTGGTCGGCAGTTCGCCGATGCAGTATTTGACGCAATGGCGCATGTTGCTCGCGGCCAACCTGTTACGCAGCAGTAACAGTTCGCTGATACGCATCGCCGAAGAGGTCGGCTATCAGACTGACACCGCGTTCAGCCGGGCCTTCCGTCGTGAGTTCGGCGCGCCGCCGGCAACGTGGCGGCGCACTCAGGAGAAACAGGAGACGGCTCACAGCGCCAAGCCGCTGAGCCATTGATGTCGGCGGTTACGCGCCAGGCACTTTCGCCTCTTCCAAAAGTTGCCGGATCATCTGCTCCTGGGCCGCGTAACTGCCCTCGCCAAAGTGGCTGTAACGCACTTGGCCTTTGGCGTCGATCAGGTAGTGCGCGGGCCAGTACTGGTTGTCGAAGCTGCGCCAGATCGCGTAGTGGTTGTCGATGGCCACCGGGTAGGTGATACCGAGCTTTTTCACCTGGTCCCTGACGTTGTCGATGATGCGTTCGAAGCTGTATTCCGGGGTGTGGACGCCAATCACCACCAGGCCATCCTTGCGGTATTTTTCCGCCCAGGCTTTCACGTACGGCAAGGTGTGCTGGCAGTTGATGCAGTCGAAGGTCCAGAAATCCACCAGCACCACTTTGCCTTTCAGCGCATCGTTGGTCAGGGCTGGCGAGTTGAGCCATTCGACGGCGCCGTTCAGCGACGGCATCGCGCCGTTTGCGCTGTCCATGGCGGTGTCTGCCTTGACCTTGCTGATGAGGTAATCGACAACCCTCGGCGCGGTTTCCAGCAGCCGTTGTTCAAGCGTGGTCACGCCCTCGGACGAGGTGCCCGCGAGCAGGGTTTTGTCGGCGCCGGTGGCGATCACCGCCGCCGCGCCCAGCACCGCCACACCGGCACCGCGACGCAGCCAGCCGGTGACCGGGATCGACGCTTTCAAGCGATTGACCAGGCCGCGACCGGCGAAGATCAAGGTGCCCAACGACAACGCGCTACCCAGACCATAGGCCAGCAGCAACAGGCTGGTCTGGGCATTGGCGCCTTGCAGCATGGCGCCGGTGAGGATCACGCCGAGAATCGGCCCGGCACACGGCGCCCAGAGCAGGCCAGTGGCGACGCCCATCATCACCGAACCCAACGGGCCGGACATTTTCCGGGTAGCCGGATCGAGGCGATTGCCGAGCATCACCAAAGGACGGGCCAGCCAGTCGCCGACACGGGCGCTAATCAGCGACAGGGCGAACAACACCATCACGATCAACGCGACGTGGCGTCCGCTGTTATTGGCCTGGATCACCCATTCGCTGCTGACCACCGCGAGGCTGGAGATCAGGGCAAAGGTCACGGCCATGCCGCCGAGGGTCAGCATGATCGAGGAACGGCTGCGCTTGGCTCCGGCGAACAGGAACGGCACGACCGGCAGGATGCACGGGCTGAGGACGGTCAACAGGCCGCCGAGAAACGCGATGAGAAACATGGAATCACCTTCAAATAGAGCGGGCGGCACACCACAGCCACATGGTGGGAGCGGGCTTGCTCGCGAAAGCGGTGTGTCAGTCAGCGTTGATGTCGACTGGCATACCGCATTCGCGGGCAAGCCCGCTCCCACAGGGGATGTTGGCGCTTGCCAGCGGCTGGCACCGTTCCGGGCCAGAAAACCATCAGTTGTCAGTGGTGCAGTTGTCAGCGAACTTGCGGTAATCGAGCACCTGGGTTTTGCTCTGCGAATCCAGATAAGTCAGTCGGGCATTGACGATCCCGCAGGAAGGCCCGGCGTCCTGTGTCAGCGACACGACTTTGCTGATGTCCAGATGCGTGCCGTAGGTGTAGGTTTTCGCCGGCACGTCGGCTTCGGCACGGGCCGACAAGGTGCAGATGTTCAGGGCGGCAAACAGGCAAGCGGCGTAGATGGCTTTGGTGTTCATGACGGTTTCCTCAAGGCTTCAATGGGCGAGTCGTTGTGTTGAGCCGAGGCAGGCGGGTCTGCCTCGATGGAACCCATTAGAAAGCCGTGAGGTATCGCGTCTGTGTCGAAAACCGCCGCGGATAAATCGCTAAGTATCAGCGCCAGCAGCTGATACACAGCGATACAAACCCTGTGGAAGATCATGTTTTTGCGTCGACGTGTATCCGCCGTACGGCCAGATACACTGCAATACAAAGGGTAGCGGGCAAGCGGGCCAAGGCTCGATAGACTGCGCAGCATTCCCCATTCAGAGAGGCCTGGCCCCATGGAACACGTCGATCACATTCTCATCGTGGACGATGACCGCGAAATCCGGGAACTGGTAAGCAACTACCTGAAAAAAAACGGCCTGCGCACCACCGTCGTCGCGGACGGCCGGCAGATGCGCGCCTTCCTTGAAACCACGCCGGTGGACCTGATCGTGCTCGACATCATGATGCCCGGCGACGATGGCCTGCTGCTGTGCCGCGAGTTGCGCGTCGGCAAACACAAGGCCACGCCCGTGCTGATGCTGACCGCGCGCAGCGATGAAACCGACCGCATCATCGGCCTGGAAATGGGCGCCGACGATTATCTGGTCAAACCGTTCGCCGCCCGCGAGCTTCTGGCGCGCATCAACGCCGTGTTGCGCCGCACGCGGATGCTGCCGCCAAACCTGATCGTGACCGAAAGTGGTCGCTTGCTGCGGTTCGGGCGCTGGCGGCTGGACACCTCGGCCCGCCATCTGCTGGACGAAGACGGCACCCTGGTTGCGCTCAGCGGCGCCGAATACCGTTTGCTGCGGGTTTTTCTTGACCACCCGCAACGGGTGCTCAATCGCGATCAATTGCTCAACCTGACTCAGGGGCGCGACGCCGACCTGTTCGATCGCTCCATCGATTTGCTGGTCAGCCGCTTGCGCCAGCGCCTGCTGGATGACGCCCGCGAACCGGCCTACATCAAAACCGTGCGCAGCGAGGGCTACGTGTTTTCGCTGCCGGTGGAAGTGCTGGGGGCGCCTTCATGAACCTCAACCTGCGCTGGCCCCGCTCCCTTGCCTCGCGGCTATCGCTGATCCTGCTGGTCGGTCTGGTGCTGACCCAGGCGCTGTCTTTCGGCGTGCAGTATTACGAGCGTTATGAAAGTGCGAAAAACACCATGCTCGGCAATCTGGAAACTGATGTGTCGACGTCGATTGCCATTCTCGACCGCTTGCCGGCGGCGGAACGTGCAGGCTGGCTGCAACAACTGGAACGTCGAAACTACCGCTATTTGCTGGATGAAGGGACGCCGGGCAGTCCCATGAGCGACACGCCCATCGCCGTCACGTCGATCAAAGAGGCAATCGGCAAGGATTACCCGATGACCGTGAGCGACCTTCCTGGCCCGCAAAAACACTTTCAGGTGCACCTGAAACTGGCCGACGGCAGCCCGGTGACCATCGACGTGCGACCGGCCATGGTGCCGTTGTCGCCGTGGCTGCCCATCGTGCTGCTCGGCCAGTTGGCGCTGATCATCGCCTGCGCCTGGCTCGCCGTGAGGATTGCGGTGCGCCCGCTTACGCGTCTGTCAAAAGCGGTGGACACCCTCGACCCCAATACCCACGCGGTGCTGCTGGACGAGAAAGGCCCAATCGAAGTCGCCCATGCCGCCAAGGCGTTCAACTCAATGCAGGCGCGCATCGCCGCGTATCTGAAGGAGCGCATGCAACTGCTGGCGGCGATTTCCCACGACCTGCAAACCCCGATCACCCGGATGAAACTGCGCGCCGAATTCATGGACGACTCCAGCGAGAAAGACAAACTGTGGAACGACCTGGGAGAGATGGAACACCTGGTGCGCGAAGGCGTGGCCTATGCCCGCAGCATTCACGGCGCCACCGAGGAAAGTTGCCGCATCGACCTCGATTCATTCCTCGACAGCCTGGTGTTCGACTATCAGGACATGGGCAAAGACGTGTCGCTGAGCGGCAGAAGTGACGCGGTGATCGAGACTCGGCCGCACGCGTTGCGCCGTGTACTGGTGAATCTCACGGACAACGCGCTCAAATTTGCCGGTGCCGCCGAACTGCGGGTAGAAGCCGTCAACGGTTGCCTGTCGGTGAAAATCATGGACCGTGGGCCGGGTATCGCCGAGGAAGAATTGGCGCAGGTGATGGAGCCGTTCTACCGCGTCGAGAATTCACGCAACCGCAGCACCGGCGGCACCGGATTGGGCCTGGCCATCGCGCAGCAACTGGCGTTGGCCATCGGCGGCTCGTTGACGTTGAGCAATCGTGAGGGCGGCGGCTTGTGTGCGCAGCTGAAGTTACCGCTCTAGACGAGAAGTCCCTGGTGCTGGCCAGTACCTCGCGTGAAAAAGCTCATGCGAGGCCCACTACCCCTTCCTCACACAGCTGTTGCAACAACGCCGCCCCACTCTGCATGAACTCAGCCGAGTGGGTGTTCGCCTCCGCCGCCAGCGCTTCCAGTTGCACCCTACCCTCCAGCGCTGGAAATTCACCGATTCGCTGCAACAGCCGCCACGCCAACGGACTCAGTTCAGAGAACTTGATGCTCCAGTCGGCGGTGCGTCTGATCAGCAACAAGGTCGGCTGAACCGGCGCTGTATCCGGCTGAAAATCCGGCCCCACTAGCTGCACCGGCCAGCGATACGCCAACGGCCACGCCAGCGGCGACACTTGCAACGGGCGCTGGAGAATCAACGCCCCATCACTCGATGGCAACGGCTCGGCGTCGGATTGCTGCAACACCATCTCAACCCATTCGTAATGCGCCAGTTCCACCATGAACGGCGGCCATTCGCCCGCAGCCGACGCGCTCGGTTCAGACGCGAGAAACGCGACAAACGCCTGGGCGATCTCAGGGAATTTCGGTGTTTTTGCGCGGTGGTCGCGCAGGAAGCGCCGCACCAGCGTGCGCCAACCGTCGTCACCGAGAATCTTGATCAGCACCGGAAAAGTGCCGCTCAGCAGCGACGACAGATTCGCGAAGATCAGGTCGCGATACACCTGCGCCCGCTCGACGTTCATCCCCCTCGGCGGCGCGCGGTGCTCGGGATCACGCAGGTACAGGCCCATGGCGGTTTGTTGCTGCAACAGCGTCGGCTTATCCACGGCTCATCGCCTCCGTTTGCAAGCGGCGCAGGGTCTGCAATTCCGCGCGCAGTTCAGCGAACGGCGGGAAATTGAAATCCCGCTCCAGCAGCGTCGGTTGTACGCCGAACCGGGCGTAAGCCTGCGCCAGCAATGACCAGACCACCGGCTTCACCGGGGCACCGTGGCTGTCGATTTTCAAGGTCTCGGATTGATCGAAGTGCCCGGCCACGTGCATGCCCACCACCCGGCCCGAATCGAGGCCGGCCAGAAAGGTTTGCGGATCGAAATCGTGATTGATCGAGTTGACGTAGACGTTGTTGACGTCGAGTAACAGGTCGCAGTCGGCCTCACGCAACACCGCGTTGGTGAACGCCACTTCATCCATGTCGTGCTGCGGCGCAGCGTAGTAAGAGACGTTTTCCACGGCCAGGCGCCGCCCGAGAATGTCCTGAGCCTGAGCGATGCGCGCCGACACGTGGCGCACCGCTTCCTCGGTGAAGGGCAGCGGCAACAGGTCGTAGAGGTGGCCGTCGTCGCTGCAGTAACTCAGATGCTCGCTGTACAACGGCACCTTGTATTGATCGAGGAACAGACGGACTTCGCGCAAAAACCCGACGTCCAGCGGCGCCGGTCCCCCGAGGGACAGCGACAATCCGTGACAAGACAAGGTGAAACGCTCGGCCAGCGCACGAAACCCATGGCCCTGCGCGCCGCCGATGCCAATCCAGTTTTCCGGGGCGACTTCCAGGAAATCGACATCGTCGTCGCGGGCCGCCAGGAGGTCTGTCATCAAACCGCGACGCAGGCCGAGCCCGACGGTGGCCTTCGTTGAGGTGAACGTGTTGTGCATGATCGCAATCCCAAGGTTGCCGGAACGGGTGCCCAGTTAATCGACGCGGTGTATCGGCACTGTGTCCGGCAGTGGCCGGCGGGTGGCAACAACTGTATCCAGAGCGGGAATGGATACAGTGCCATACAGATCGCCACCCCCTTGTGGGAGCGGGCTTGCTCGCGAAAGCGGTGTGTCAGTCAGCATTGATGTCGCCTGGCATACCGCTTTCGCGAGCAAGCCCGCTCCCACAGGTGGGGTGATTTTCGTCGCCCCGGGCACCCGTGCCCGCACAACGAACTAGACTCAATGCACCCGGAACGCGCTCAGCGTTCTGTTCATTCCCACGACCACCGCCCAGAGGCGAATGCCTCGACAAGCACTGCCTCTGGACCGTGATCCTTGCTCAAGGAGCACACGTGATGGACGAGGCCAGACTCAATGAATTCATGGGCAAACTGGTGGGCGACATGGGCGGCGCGGCGATGCTGGCCAATGTCATCCTCGGCGAAGAACTCGGCCTTTACCGGGCCATGGCCGACAGCCAGCCGATCAGCCCCGAAGTCCTCGCCGACAAAACCGGCTGCAACGCTCGTCTGCTGCGCGAATGGCTCAGCGCCCACGCCGCGTCGGGCTACATGGAACACCGCGATGGCCAGTTCCGCCTGCCGGAAGAACAAGCCTTGGCGCTGGCCATCGAAGACTCGCCGGTGTACGTGGCCGGCGGCATCGGCGTGGTCGCGTCGTTTTTCCATGATAAGGACAAACTGGTCAAAGCGATGCGCGGCAGCGGCGCCCTGGCCTGGGGCGATCACCATCCGTGCATGTTCAGCGGCACCGAGCGGTTTTTCCGGCCCGGTTACAAAGCGCATTTGATTGCCGAATGGCTGCCGGCGCTGGACGGTGTGGTCAGCAAACTCGAAGCCGGGGCCAAAGTCGCCGACATCGGCTGCGGCCACGGCGCGTCGACGGTGATCATGGCGCAGGCGTTCCCGGATTCACGCTTCGTCGGCTTCGATTACCACGCACCGTCGGTCACGGTCGCGAGCCGACGGGCCGAAGAAGGTGGCGTGGCCGAGCGGGCACGGTTCTTTCAGGGCACGGCAAAAAGCTTCCCCGGCGACGACTATGACCTGGTCTGCTACTTCGACTGCCTGCACGACATGGGCGACCCGGTGGGCGCGGCACGCCATGCCTATGACGCGCTGAAACCGGACGGCACCGTGCTGTTGGTGGAGCCGTTCGCCAACGACTTGCTTGACGACAACATCACCCCGGTTGGACGTTTGTTTTACGCCGCCTCGACGTTTATCTGCACGCCGAACTCGCTGTCCCAGGAAGTCGGCCTCGGGCTCGGCGCCCAGGCCGGCGAAGCGCGCTTGCGCAAAGTCTTCACCGAGGCGGGGTTCAAGCATTTCCGGCGGGCCACGCAAACGCCGTTCAATCTGATTCTGGAGGCTCGCAAGTAAGCAGCACGCGTGTCACCTTGTCGGAGCCCGCGTGCTCGCGAGGGTGGGTCAGCTACATTGATGTCGACTGAAACACCCCTCGCGAGCACGCTCGCTCCTACAGGTTCTGCGGAGTGTTGAACATGCTCGAACGCCCGATCCGTGAACAACTCGACCGGCTCCAGCAACTGATGGCCGACCAGCCATTTGCAGTCTTGACCGGCGCCGGTATCAGCACGCCATCGGGCATCCCGGATTACCGCGACAATCAGGGCGTGCGCCGTGGCCGCCAGCCGATGATGTATCAGGAATTTCTCTCGGCACCCGAGTCCCGGCGGCGCTATTGGGCGCGGGCGATGCTCGGTTGGCCACGGGTGCGCCTGGCGCAACCTAACGTGGCGCACGAAGCCGTGGCCAGTCTGCAAAGCAGCCGGCAGATCAGCGGTTTGATCACGCAGAATGTCGACACGTTGCACGATCAGGCCGGCAGTCATGACGTGATCGAACTGCACGGCAGCCTGCATCGGGTGCTGTGCCTGGATTGCGGGCAGCGCAGTGACCGCGATTCGATTCAGCGCGTGATGGAGGCGCAGAATCCGTATCTGGCCGGGGTCGATGCGGTGCAGGCACCGGATGGCGATACCTTGCTCGACTCGGCGTTTGAAGCGCGCTTCCAGGTGCCCCGATGTCCGCATTGCGCCGGCGAGCGAATGAAGCCGGACGTGGTGTTTTTTGGCGAGAACGTGGCACAAGCCACGGCAGCCAAGGCAATGGCGACGGTTGAGCAGGCTGCGGGGTTATTGGTGGTGGGCTCGTCGTTGATGGCATATTCGGCATTTCGCCTGTGCCGGGCGGTGGCGGATCAGGGCAAGCCGTTGATTGCGATCAATCTGGGCACGACGCGGGCGGATGACATGCTCGATCTGAAAATAGAAGGTTCGTGCGAACAACTGCTGCCGTTGCTGGTTGAGCGACTTGGCACTTGAAAACCGACTAAACACAGACCCCCTTGTGGGAGCGGGCTTGCTCGCGAAGGCGTGGTGACATTCAACACTGATGTCGACTGAAACACCGCCTTCGCGAGCAAGCCCGCTCCCACAAGGGGGATGTGTTCAATGCGCAGACAGACGCTCGCCCAGGTTCTCTTCCTTGAACACATCGAACAACGCCTGCGCCGCCGCCGACAACTCGACCCCGGGCTGGGTCAGCACGCCAATCGCCCGTTCCACCACCGGGTCGCGCAAGGTAATGCACCGCGCACCCAGCTCACGCATCTGCCCCGCGCACAACGCAGGCACCGCGCTGACGCCCAGGCCACTCGCGACCATCCGGCCAACTGTCGCCAATTGGTGGCTTTCAAACTCCACCGGCAATTTCATCCCCCGCGCCTGCAAATGCTCTTCCAGCATCACCCGCACGGTCGACGGTCGCTGCAAAGTGATAAACGGTTCCGTGAGCAAGGTTTGCCAATCGATGTCATCGCGTTCGGCAAAACGCGAATCAGCCGGCACCACCGCCACAAACCGATCCCTGTACAACGGTGTAAACGCCAGCGACGAGCTCTGCGTCGGCTCGAACGCCACGCCCAGTTCCACTTGCCGGTCACGCACCATCTCCAGCACTTGCTCGTTGATCACGTCGTTCACCGTGACGTTGACTTTCGGATAACGGGCGCGGAAGGTCTTGAGGATCGGCGGCAGCAGATTGCCGGCAAACGACGGCATCGCCGCCAGCGTCACCCGGCCGCGTTGCAGGGTAAAACGCTGGCGCAGTTCATCTTCGGCGTTGTCCCAGTCGGCGATCAGTCGACGCGCCAAGGGCACCAGCGATTCACCTTCGGCGGTCAGCGCCACGTTGCGTGTGTTGCGGGTGAACAAGCGCCCGCCCAGGCCCTCTTCCAGGGCCTTGATGGTCAGGCTCAACGCTGATTGCGACAGGTGCAACCGTTCGCCGGCCAAGGCAAAACTCAGGCTCTGGGCCACCGCCAGAAAGGCGCGGATCTGCTTGACTGTCATCTTGCGTCGCTCCAGTTGAGTAACATTTGATTAGTGAGTTTTATCTATCAATCAACCTTAAAAATCAACTTAACAAATCAATACTGCAGCGAGACACTTCAACCCATACGGCTAGCCAGCCGCCCACAAAGAATAAAAGAGGTGCATATGGCAGGTTTCGACAAGCGTGTGAGTTCCTACGAGGAAGCTCTGGCCGGTCTGGAAGACGGCATGACCGTGATCGCCGGCGGCTTCGGCCTGTGCGGCATTCCGGAAAACCTCATCGCCGAAATCAAGCGCAAAGGCACACGCGACCTGACCGTGGTGTCCAATAACTGCGGCGTCGACGGCTTCGGTCTCGGCGTGCTGCTGGAAGACCGGCAGATCAGCAAGGTAGTGGCTTCCTACGTCGGCGAGAACAAGATGTTCGAGGAGCAACTGCTCAGCGGCGCCATCGAAGTAGTCCTGACCCCGCAAGGCACCCTCGCCGAAAAAATGCGCGCAGGCGGCGCCGGCATTCCGGCCTTCTTCACCGCTACCGGCGTCGGTACGCCAGTGGCCGAAGGCAAGGAAGTCCGTGAATTTCACGGCCGCAAGTACCTGATGGAAGAATCCATCACCGGTGACTTCGCCATCGTCAAAGGCTGGAAAGCCGACCATTTCGGCAACGTGATCTATCGCCACACCGCCCAGAACTTCAACCCGCTGGCCGCCACCGCCGGCAAGATCACCGTGGTCGAAGTCGAAGAAATCGTCGAACCCGGCGAGCTGGACCCGTCGCAGATCCACACCCCTGGCATCTACGTCGACCGGGTCATTTGCGGCACGTTCGAGAAGCGCATCGAACAGCGCACCGTGCGTAAGTGATCCCCTGCCCCCGGACTTGAAGGAAAAATAACAATGGCACTTTCCCGCGAACAAATGGCTCAACGCGTCGCCCGCGAAATGCAGGACGGTTTTTACGTGAACCTGGGCATCGGCATTCCGACCCTGGTCGCCAACTACATCCCCGAAGGCATGGAAGTCATGCTGCAATCGGAAAACGGCCTGCTCGGCATGGGGCCGTTTCCGACGGAAGAAACCATCGATGCCAACATGATCAACGCCGGCAAACAAACCGTGACCGCACGCATCGGCGCGTCGATTTTCTCCTCGGCCGAGTCGTTCGCGATGATTCGCGGCGGCCATGTCGACTTGACGGTGCTGGGCGCCTTCGAAGTCGATGTGCAAGGCAACATCGCTTCGTGGATGATTCCCGGCAAACTGGTCAAGGGCATGGGCGGCGCCATGGACCTGGTCGCAGGCGCAGACAACATCATTGTCATCATGACCCACGCGTCCAAGGACGGTGAGTCCAAACTCCTGGCCCAGTGCAGCCTGCCGCTGACCGGCGCCGGCTGCATCAAGCGTGTGCTGACCGACCTCGCCTACCTGGAAATCAAGGACGGCGCGTTCATTCTCAAAGAACGTGCGCCAGGCGTCAGCGTCGAAGAGATTGTCGCCAAGACCGCCGGCAAACTGATCGTGCCCGATCACGTACCGGAAATGCAGTTCGCTGCCCAGTGAGGAATCATTCCATGCAAGACGTCGTTATTGTTGCCGCCACTCGCACTGCCATCGGCAGCTTCCAGGGTGCGCTGGCCAGTGTTTCCGCCGTTGACCTCGGCGCGGCGGTGATCCGCCAGTTGCTGGCGCAAACCGGGATCGATCCGGCGCAGGTTGATGAAGTGATCATGGGCCAGGTGCTGACCGCGGGTGCCGGGCAAAACCCGGCGCGCCAGTCCGCGATCAAGGCCGGGCTGCCGTTCACCGTGCCGGCCATGACCCTGAACAAGGTCTGCGGCTCGGGCTTGAAAGCCCTGCACCTGGCCACTCAGGCGATTCGCTGCGGCGACGCCGACATCATCATCGCTGGCGGCCAGGAAAACATGAGCCTGTCCAATTACGTGATGCCCGGCGCGCGCACCGGCCTGCGCATGGGGCACGCACAAATCGTCGACACGATGATCAGCGACGGTTTGTGGGATGCGTTCAACGATTACCACATGGGCATCACCGCGGAAAACCTGGCGCAGAAGTACAGCCTGACGCGTGAGCAACAGGACGCTTTCGCGGCCGCTTCACAGCAGAAAGCCACGGCCGCCATCGAAGCCGGGCGTTTTGTCGATGAGATCACGCCGATCCTGATTCCTCAGCGCAAGGGCGATCCGCTGTCCTTCGCCACCGATGAACAGCCACGGGCCGGCACCACGGCCGAATCCCTGGGCAAACTGAAACCGGCGTTCAAGAAGGACGGCTCGGTGACGGCCGGCAATGCTTCGTCGCTGAACGACGGCGCCGCTGCGGTGATCCTGATGAGCGCCGAAAAAGCCAAGGCCCTTGGCCTGCCGGTGCTGGCGAAAATCGCCGCATACGCCAACGCGGGCGTCGACCCGGCGATCATGGGCATCGGCCCGGTATCGGCCACGCGCCGTTGCCTGGGCAAGGCCGGTTGGTCGATTGATCAACTCGACCTGATCGAAGCCAATGAGGCCTTCGCCGCGCAATCGCTGGCGGTGGCCAAAGACCTGGAATGGGACTTGGACAAAGTCAACGTCAACGGCGGCGCCATCGCGCTGGGCCACCCGATTGGGGCGTCAGGCTGCCGGGTGCTGGTGACCTTGCTGCACGAAATGATCAAGCGCGACGCCAAAAAAGGCCTCGCCACCCTGTGCATCGGTGGCGGTCAAGGCGTGGCACTGGCGATCGAACGGGCGTGAAGCGTTAACTGAATGTGCTGTGGCAGGTGAGTTGCTGTGGTGAGGGGCTTCTGTGGCAAGTGAACTGCTGTAGTGAGGGGCTGCTGTAGCCAGGTGAGCTTCTGTGGTGAAGGGCTTCTGTGGCGAGGGGGCTTGCCCCCGTTGGGTTGCGCAGCAGCCCTAAAAATCTCCGTGAATATTGAAGATTTTTGGGAGCGCTGCGCACTCCAACGGGGGCAAGCCCCCTCGCCACAGAAGCCCCTTCACCACAGAAACCTCTTTGCCACAGAAGACCTCCCTGCCACAGCAGACCTCCTTGCCACTGAAGCCTTTTTGCCACAGAAAGCCCCCCGGCCTCAGAAGCCTCATGCGCCTAAGAAAAACACACCTGGCCCAAATCAAAGCACCCACTGCGAAATCAACCACGCATTCGCTGAACTGATCACCCCGAACAACCCCCACGCCAGCATCCGCGTCGGCCACCGATTCACGAACGGCCCCATCAGTTCAGGGTCGTTGGTCATGCGAATCAGCGGGTACAGCGCAAACGGCAGCTGCAAACTCAGCACCACCTGGCTCAACACCAGCAGCTTGCCGATCGCGTCGTCGCCCATCAGCCACACGCCGATAAACGCCGGAATCAGCGCCAGCCCACGGGTAATCAAGCGTCGCTGCCAGCACGGAATCCGCAGGTTCAGGTAACCCTCCATGATCACCTGCCCGGCGATGGTCCCGGTAAACGTCGAACTCTGCCCCGAGGCCAGTAACGCGACGCCGAACAGCACACTGGCCAGCGCCCCGCCCACCAATGGATCGAGCAAGTGATAGGCGTTCTGAATGTCCACCACGTCGGTGTGTCCGCTCTTGTGGAACGCGGCCGCCGCGAGGATCAGAATTGCCGCGTTCACCAGCAACGCCAGCGCCAGCGAACCGATGGTATCGATGCGCGCCAGCTTTACCGCGTCCTGCTTGCTGGCCAAGTCCTTGCCGATCATCCGCGTTTGCACGATTGAGGTGTGCAGGTACAAGTTGTGCGGCATCACCGTGGCACCGAGGATGCCGATGGCCAGGTACAGCGGCGCGGCATCGGTAATGGCTGACCACGATGGGACAAAGCCCCGGGCGACGTCCGGCCAGTAAGGTTTGATCAGCAGCAACTCGACGAAGAAACACACGCCGATGGTGCTCACCAGCACCAGCATGATCGCTTCAAGTCGACGGAAGCCGCGGTTTTGCAGGGCCAACACCAGCAGTGTGTCGAATGCCGTCAGCGCGATGCCGACCGTCAGCGAACAGCCCAGCAGCAAATGGAACGCCAGCGCACACCCGAGCACTTCAGCGAGGTCGGTGGCGATGATCGAGATTTCCGCCAGCACCCACTGGGTTCGGGCGGTGCGCGTGCTGTAGCGCTCGCGGGACAATTGCGCCAGATCACGCCCGGTGGCGATGCCCAGTCGCGAACACAGACACTGCACCACCATGCCCGCCAGACTGGCCAGCAACACCACAAACAGCAGGCTGTAGCCAAACCGCGAGCCAGCCTCGATGGCGGTCGCCCAATTGCCCGGGTCCATGTAGCCGATGGACACCAGCAAACCCGGACCGGCAAACCGCAGGACACGTTTGAAGAATGACGCGCTCGGGTCAACGGCGACGCTGCCGGCCACTTCGGGTGGGCAGAACGGCGCCGTGGCGACGTTGGGCAAGTTGAATTTCACGCAATCATCCAAAAACAGGTGGGAAGGCGCAGCTTAGACGTTTCGGCGGGTGCGCCCAAGGGGGCCAGGCAGCGTGTCGGCGGAACAATAACCTCACCGGGCCCAATCAAGGTTTGGCGATGCCAAGCAATTGCTGGCGCAACTCGGGATTGCGGGTGCGCGGGTCGAGCCAGATGTTGAAGAAGGCGCGGGCGAATTGCGGGTCTTTCACCTCATGCTGCAACTGCTGACCGACAAAGAATCGTGCGCCCTGCCCCGGCAGATACACCCCGGTAATACGGGTTCCGGCCTGCACGTCGATAAACGACTGTTGCATCTGCGCCTGCCATGCCGCGAGTTGCTCGGCGCTGACCGAAGCGCCCGCCAGGCGCTTGATCTCGTTGACACTGGCCTGGACCAGATCGTCGCGGGAAATACTGCGCTGATAAATCAGCTCCAGCGCAAACGGCCGGTCACTCGCCAGCGGTGGCCCGGCGCTCCAGAGCCGGGCGTTGTAAACGTCAAAACCGTACATCCGGAATTCGCCGGCGCCGATGATCTGCGCGCCCGGCAAGGCTTCTTGCCAGTTGGCCCAGGCTTGGCTGCCGAGCAGCACCAGTAACCACAGACTCTGTCGCCACGGCGATGGATAGCGCTTCATCACGGATTCGATCCTTCAGGGACTCGTCTTGAAAACTTATACGCAAAAGTCTGTCTTGTACAATTACCAGCGCCGTTAACTTTGTATACAAAACAAGCCAATCCGTAGAGCAATCCACCAGGGGCGTGCTAACGTTGCCGACTTTCACAGGTCGGAGATGCGTGCGTGTTGATCCTCAAGCTGTTGGTGATTCCTGGCTTCCTGTTGCTGATTTCCCTGGCGGGCAAGCGCTGGGGCCCGAGTGTGGCCGGTTGGTTGTCGGGCTTGCCGGTGGTGGTCGGGCCGATTCTGTTTTTCCTCGCCATCGAGCAAGGCGAAGCGTTTGCTGCCCAGTCAGCGACGGCGGCACTGTCGGCGATGTTCGCGATGATTGCCTTCTGCGTGACCTACGCCCAAGTCGCTCAACGCGCTGGCTGGCCGTTGGCACTGCTGATTTCGCTGTCAGTCTGGGCGATTGCAGCCGTGGTCCTGTCGATCATCCCGCCGTCGCTGCTGTTCTCGGTCAGCGCTGCCGCCACCGCGCTGCTCGCCGCGCCTTATCTGTTTCCAGCCGTGCAACCGATCGTTACCGGCACGGCACCGAAGTCTGACAAATTGCTGCTGCGCATGGTCGCGGGCGCCCTGCTCACCCTGGCGGTGACGTTGCTGGCCAGCACCGTCGGCGAACGCTGGAGCGGCCTGCTCGCGGTGTTTCCGGTGCTAGGCAGCGTGATGGCGGTGTTCTCCCAGCAAACCCGTGGCCCGGCGTTCACCGCCGCGCTGCTGCGAGCGACCGCGACCGGCATGTATTCGTTTTCGGCGTTCTGCCTGGTGGTGGCGCTGGCGCTGCCCGACATGGGGCTGACGGCGTTTGCCCTCGGCGTCGCGGTGTCGGTGGCCATGCTTGGGGTGACCAGGCGCTTGCTGGCGCGGCCGGTCAACCCGACGACCGTCACTGGACGTCAAGTGATCAAACGCTAAGCTGCTTCTCAGCCGCGGGCCAGGATGTCGCCCGTTCAATGCGCTGAAGGAACAGACATGAATCACGCCACGCCCCGCGTCCACACGGCACACTCCGCCACCGCCGTGGGCGTCACCGCTGTCATTCTCTGGTCGAGCCTGGCGCTGCTGACCACCCTCACCGAGGGCATTCCGCCCTTTGAACTGATGGCCCTCGGGTTCGGCATCGCGTTTGTCGCCAGCGCGTTGATTCTCGGCCGGCGCGGATTAGCCGGGTTCAGCAGCTGGCGCCAACCCTGGGGCGTCTGGGCCAGCGGATTCGCCGGCATCTTCGTCTATCACGCGTTGTATTTTTTCGCGTTGAAAGCCGCGCCGGCTGCCGAAGCCAGCCTGATCAATTACCTGTGGCCGCTGTTACTGGTGCTGCTGTCGGCGCTGGCGGCCGGGGAAAAGCTGCACAAACGGCAAATGCTCGGGGCCTTGTCAGGGCTGGCCGGAACCGCCTTCATCATGCAGCAACACGCGCCACAGCCCGGCGCCGCGATGCCGGTGGCCGGTTACCTCGCGGCGTTCGGTTGCGCGCTGATCTGGGCCGGGTACTCGGTGTTCAACCGGCGCTACAGCGCCGTGCCGAGCAGCACCATCGGCGGAATTTGCGGCCTGGTCGCTGTGGCCGGGTTGATCTGCCATCTGTTGTTCGAAACCACGGTGCGGCCTGATCTTCATCAATGGGCGGCGATTATCGTGCTCGGCCTGGGCCCGGTGGGGCTGGCGTTCCTGGCGTGGGATCACGCCACCAAACACGGCAATCTGGCGACGCTGGGGGCGCTGTCTTACCTGGCGCCGCTGATTTCCACCGTGCTGTTGATCGCCACGGGGCGCAGCCAGGCCGGGCCTATCCTGATTGTTGCCGCGCTGTTGATCATCATTGGCGCAGTGATCGCCACCAGCCGATCAAGCGAAAAACCCGCCACAACCCGTTCGATTATTCCGAACGAGTAAAGCAACAACCTCGTACGTCAATCGAACGAGTTCAGCTCACTATCAGCCTCAGTTCACACCACCACTGACTGAGGTCCACCCCATGAAATTCTTTTTCCACCCTTCGCCGAACCCGATGAAAGTCGCCCTGCTGCTCGAAGAACTGCAAACGCCCTACGAGTTGATAGGCGTCGATACCTTCAAGGGCGAGCAGCACCTGGCGGCGTTTCTGGCGATCAACCCGAATGCCAAAGTGCCGGCGCTGGTCGACGGTGACGCCACCGTTTTCGATTCCCAGGCGATCCTGTTGCACCTCGCGCAAAAACATCAGCGCTTCCTGCCTGCTTCCGTGGCGGGCCAGGCTGAACTGCTGTCGTGGCTGATGTTTATCGCCACCGGCCTGTCGCCGTTTTCCGGTCAAGCCGTGCACTTCCTGCACCACGCGCCGGAAGACCTGCCCTACGCAAAAAACCGTTACCTGAAGGAAGTCGAACGTCACTACCGCGTGCTCGACCAACGCCTGGCCGATCATCAATACCTGGCCGGCGACACCTACAGCATCGCCGACATGGCGCTTTGGGGTTGGGCCAACTACGCGCCTTACATCCTCGGCGAGAACGGCTTGGCGGCGTACCCGAACGTCAAGCGCTTGTTCGACGAAATCAGCGCCCGCCCGGCGGCACAACGTGCTCACACGTTGAAAGAGCAATTGGTGTTGAAGGCCGAGTTCGACGAAGAAACCCGGCGCAACCTGTTCCCGCAGAATCAGGCGCAGTAGCTGCTACAAATCGTATTCCATGGGATGATTGCGCCGATTACGCGATCATCCCTGGAGACTTCCAATGCCACTGTTGAGTAAAAAAGCCGTTGTCCTGCTGCTGACCACGGCCGTCAGCCTGGGGGCTTTGAATGCCTACGCCGCCAAGGCCACCGCCAACGACAAGGCACCTGTCGTCAAAGTCTCAATGCTCGGCGGCAAGTTCACCTTCAACCTGCCCAAGGGCTTCGTCGCCAACCCGCTGCCGACCAGCCCGACCGGCGCAACAGGCACCATGTACGCCAACGAAGCCACCAAGACCGTGGTGATCGCGGCTGAAAACGCCCTGCCGCCGGGCATTGACGTCAAGGACAACGACGGCAAATTTCTCGATGGCACCGTGGCTGACTTCGACAGTTCACAACGCAAGGCCCTGCCGGATTTCAACAAACTGAGCGAAAAAAGCCTGACCCAAAAAGGCACCGGGCTTGGGCTTCGACAAGTCGACAGCACCGCCACCCAGGGCGGCGGGCCGACGCTCAATACCACGCTGATAGCCGCGTCCGGAAACCACATGGCGGTGGTCCGGATTATTTCCCGGCCCAACGACAAGGCCATACACGATGCGCTGACCCAACAGATTGTCAGCGGCAAATAGCATTCAGGGGTTAAGCCGCTGCAACCAGGCGCTCAGATCCTGTATCTCTTGCGCACTGATGTTGTGGCCGACGCCTTCGTAGGCATGAAACTCGGGTTTGAGTGACAGGCGTTGCAACAGGCTGTCGGCGTCAGTGCCATCCTTGAATGGCAGGCGTTTATCAGCGGTGCCGTGACCGATGAAAATTGCCAGCGGCGCGCGTTTTTCGTCGGGTTTGAGCTCGGATTTGAGCACCGGCAGAATGCGCCCGCTCAACGCCGCAATGCCGCCGACTGCTTCGGGGTGACGCAACGCCACCTCGTACGACATGATCGCGCCCTGGCTGAAACCTACCAGGAACACTTTGCCCGGCTCGGTGTGATATTTCTTCGTTGCCTGCGCGATGAAATCCAGCAGCACGTTGGCGCTGGTCTTCAAGTCATCGGTTTCGCCGTTATAAGCGCCCTCGCCCTTCTTGCGAAACCACTGATAGCTGTCGGCGTCCAGCTTCACCGGGGCCTGAACCGACAAGTAGCTGTAGCTGGCTGGCAAGTCGTCCTTGATCCCGAACAGGTCTTGCTCGTTGCTGCCGTAGCCGTGGAGGAAAATCACCAGCGGCTGATTGCGTGATTCGGGGTTGGCCTGCTCCAGGTACTTGAGCGGCAGATCGGTGTGCAGCGGGGTTTGAGCGTGGACGGCGGCGGAGGCCAACAGCGTCAGCAGAGCGAGAAACTTCAACATAAACCTTCCTTCACAGTGCGCAGGATTCGCCGGTGAGCCTAACACCGTGAAGCCGGCTGCGGAATTTGGCTGTTGCTCAGGGCCTCTTCGCGAGCAAGCCCGCTCCCACAGGATGGCCCCCATTCAAATGTGGGAGCGGGCTTGCTCGCGAAGAGGTCGGCCAGACCGCTGAAGAGCTTCAGTCGTTAATCAGCTTCCCGACCCGAATCGGTGTGCGCCCCGCCACTTTCGCCTGCCACGTGCCCGGCTGTGTGTACCGCCCGCGATCAATCGCAAACAACACGCCGCTGGTGCCAGCGCGCACGGTGGTGGCGCGGTCATTCAACGGGTCGACCACTTCAAACAGCGCATCGCCCTGCTCCACCCATTCGCCCGAATCCCGCAGAAAACTCACTACCCCGTGGTGCGGCGCGAACAGGTACTCGGTGCCTTCGAACGGCATGCCTTCGCAGCATTCGCTTGGTGCGGCCGGCCAGGTGCCTTTGATGAACCCCTGCTCGGCGAGGAAACCCAGAATTGCCTCGCAATTGGCCTGCGCCTGATCGACCCGCGTGTCGCCCATGCTCCCCAGTTCCAGCGTTGTCGCAAGGTTGGCCGGTGGAATCGCCGCCTCAGGGAAGGCCCGCGCCAGACGCAACCACGGTGAGGAACACGACTCGTCGAAAGAACTGCCGCCGGAATCTTCGCAAAGCAACGCAACGCCCGCCTTCAAGCGCGACGCCAGCGATTGCCACTGCGGCCAGTGTTGCGGCAACGCGTACAGATGAATCGCGGCGTCGAAATCACAATGCAGATCGAGAGTGATGTCGGCCTCGCACGCGTGACGCAACAGCAAACGGTGCATGGCTTCGAGCTGCGAGGCCGGGGCCGGCAAGTCGTCGAGAACCTGGCCCATGGTCTGGCGGATCAGCGCGATATTGGCGGCCGCGTCCGCCCCCAGGCGATCGCCGATCAACGCGGCGACCGGGGCGCTGAGTTCGACGAACGAGCGGTTGAAATTCTTGCCGCTGCCCAGTTCGAAGCGTCCCATGTGGCTGCCTTGCAGGTGCTGGTCGAGGCCAATCGGGTTGGCCACCGGCACCAGTTCGATCACGCCCTGCAACTGGCCCTGGTTTTCGAGTTCGGTCAGACGCTTCTTCAGCTCCCACGCGGTGCGCATGCCTGGCAGTTCGTCAGCGTGCAGGCTGGCCTGGATATAGACCTTGCGGCTGCCCGCACCGTAGCGAAACACGCTGAGGGTGCGTTCGGTGCCCAAGTGGCTCCAGGGCAATGAATGGTCGATGCGTTGCATGGAAAACTCCTGAATACCTGAACGATGAAGTCATCTCTGTGGGAGCGGGCCTCTTTCCAACCGGGAAGCACAAAAAAAATGGCTACCGCATTAACGGTAGCCACTTTTTTACACGGCTGGATTACTCGGCGCCGTACACATCAAAGTCGAAGTACTTGTCTTGCACTTGCTTGTACTTGCCGTCGGCGCGGATTTCGGTGATGGCTTTGTTGAATTCGTCCGCCAGCTCGGTATCACCCTTGCGCACGGCGATCCCGGCACCGCCGCCGAAGTACTTGGCGTCTTCGTAGGTCGGGCCGACAAAAGCAAAGCCTTTACCAGCGTCGGTTTTGAGGAAACCATCGTCCAGGTTGACCGAGTCGGCCAGCAGCGCATCAATGCGGCCCGAGACCATGTCCAGGTTGGCTTCCTGTTGCGAGCCGTAACGCACCAGCTCGATGCCGGCCGGGACCAGCACTTCGGTAGCGAAGCGGTCGTGGGTACTGGCGCGCAGTACACCGACTTTCTTGCCTTTGAGTTCGGTCAGCGGGTCTTTGATGTCGGTGCCAGCCTTCATCACGAAGCGCGCCGGGGTGTGGTAGTACTTGATGGTGAAGTCGACGTTTTTCTTGCGGTCGTCAGTGATGGTCATGGACGACAGGATCGCGTCGATTTTCTTCACTTTAAGTGCCGGGATCAGGCCGTCGAACTCTTGCTCGACCCACACGCACTTGACTTTCATCTGCTCGCACAGCGCGTCGCCGATGTCGACGTCGAAACCGGTGAGTTTGCCGTCAGGGGTTTTCATCGAGAATGGCGGGTAACCGGCTTCGATACCGATGCGGATCGGCTTGGCGTCTTCGGCCACAGCGGTCAGGGACAACATCGACAGTGCCAGGGCACCAAACATCACTAGCTTCTTCATTTATAACTCCTGTGTGCGGAGGCTTTTATTGGCAGCTTTCGATTGAGCGTTCGCTCATGCTTGCGAGTGAGCATTGAGCGAAGTGGCCGGCAGTCTATTGCGGCTTCCAACCGGCAAATTGTGTATATGCGACAAATACTTATAGAAAAGTTGCCGGCGGATTGAAGTCGCTTGAAGCGTGCGCCAAGGCGGTGCACAGACTGTAGGACAGGTGCTTTTTTCGGACATAACCGACAGGCAGAACCGACAGAGAGAACACATGACAACGCTAAACCTGATCCAGCACCACCCTGCCGAAGGTCCGGGGGCCATCGCCGACTGGGCCGCTTCCAGAAGCCTGACGCTGAAGATTTTTCGCGCTGATCTCGGCCAGTTGCCGCCGGTGAGCGCGGCGCCGGTGATTGTGCTCGGCGGGCCCTATGAATCCCAGGCCGGGCCGGCCTGGCTGGAGAACGAACGCCAGTGGTTGGCGCAAAGCCTGGAACACGGTGCGGCGGTGTTTGCGATTTGCCTGGGTGCGCAGTTGCTGGCGTTGAGCCTGGGCGGGAATGTGCGACGAATGGAGCGCCCTGAAACAGGCTGGACCACCGTGAAGTTCGCCGATGGCCAGTCGATGGACGTATTGGAGTGGCACGAAGACGCGATCGACTTGCCACCCGGCGCGCAGTTGCTCGCCAGCAGCGAGCACTGCGAACAGCAGATGTACCGGACCCGACCAACGCGGCTGGGGCTGCAATTTCATCCCGAGTGGAACGCCGCCTCGGTCGCGACGCTCAATGCGCACTTTGCCGGTGACTCGCCGCTGCCTCGGGGTGAACAGGACAGCGCCGCCCATGCCGCGGTGTTCGAGTGGCTGCAGGCGACGCTGGATGAGTGGTGGAACGTTTCCTCAGCCACTCACTGAATCGGTGGCGAGGGCGGAATCGAGATCAGCACTCGCAGCCGATGGCGGCATTCATCGGGCGCGGCACGCTCACGCTCAACTCAAACCCTTCATCCAGCCACCCGGTCACGCCGCCGATCATTTCCTTGACCGGGTAACCCAGCGCCGCCAGTTTCACCGCGGCCTTGTTCGCCCCGTTGCAATGGGGGCCGGCGCAATACACCACAAACAGGGTCGACGTCGGGTAAGCCGCCAGGCCCTCGGCACTGATCAATCGACCCGGCAGGTTGATGGCGCCCGGCACATGCCCGCGTTCGAACGCCGAAGGGCCGCGAGTGTCCACCAGCACAAAATCCACATCGCCGGCCTGCTGGCTGCCGAAGACGTCGGAACAATCGGTTTCGAAGGTCAGACGGTTGCTGAAATGCATCAGGGCGATGGCCGAAGGGGCGGCAGGAATGGCGCGAACCAGGCTGGTCATGAGGTGTGACTCCTTGATCATGGTGGGTGTGAGAAGACTTTATCCGCCCGGCACTTGCGGCTACAGTGGCGCACAAGACACTCACCGGGAACTTTCCGCCAAATGCACGCCAACCCTGGATTGGTCGCGATTCTGGCCTACGACGGCCTCTGTACCTTCGAGTTCGGCATCGCCGTGGAGATTTTCGGCCTGGCGCGGCCGGAGTTCGATTTCCCTTGGTACGCGCACCGGATTGTCGCCGTGGACCAAGGCCCGATGCGCGCGACCGGCGGCATTCAGGTGCTGGCCGATGGCGGCATGGCGTTGCTCGAGGATGCGCGGACCATCGTCATTCCGGGCTGGCGTGACCGCAGCGCGCCAGTGCCGGAGGCGTTGCTGGCGGCGCTGCGTCAGGCGCATGCCAGGGGCGCGCGGTTGCTGTCGATCTGCTCCGGGGTATTTGTGCTGGCGGCGACGGGTCTGCTCGACGGTCACCGCGCCACCACCCATTGGCGCTACACCACGGAACTGGCCCAGCGCTTTCCCGCCATTCGGGTAGACCCGGACGTGCTCTATGTCGATGCCGGTCAGCTCATCACCTCGGCCGGCAGCGCCGCGGGCATTGATGCCTGCCTGCACTTGGTGGCGCGTGACTTCGGCACCCACATCGCGAACTCGGTCGCGCGACGACTGGTGATGTCGCCGCAACGCACCGGTGGTCAGGCGCAATTCATTCCGACGCCACTGAGCCCCACGCCGCGCAACGATTTGTCGCGGGTGATGCAATGGGCGCGTGAGCGTTTGCACAAACCGCTGGAAGTGCGCGAACTGGCCAGTGAAGCGGCGATGAGCGAGCGCACGTTCCTGCGGCGCTTTACCGAGGCCACCGGCCTGCCACCCAAGGCGTGGCTGCAGCATGAACGGCTGGCGCGGGCGCGGGCATTGCTGGAGAGCACCGACCAGCACACGGAGCAGATCGCCGCACAATGCGGCTATCGGTCAGTGGAGAGTTTTCGGGTCGCGTTTCGCGGCGTGGTGGGTGTGCCGCCATCGGTGTATCGGGAGCGGTTCGGGCGTGGGACGACGGCCCTCTCTTGAGGTGCATTCGAGGGGCTTCGTCGTCGCAGCCCCCCCGACGGTTTTTGCCGGTGTTTTGCTCTCAATGTCCCGAGGCAGCAGGCCCGGCCTTCGCCGCAAACGGCGGTTTCGCCAGCCACACAATCAGTATCAGCCCCATGAAGCCCCAACCGAGCAACGTGAAATAGTCCACGGTGGAGAGCATGTACGCCTGACTGGTCAGCACATGGTCCAGTTGCGCATACGCCGGGCTGCCCGCCCCGCCCAGATTCTGCAAGGCATCGCGCGTCGCGGGGTCGTAGGTGGTGATGCTTTCGCTCAAGTACGCGTGGTGCTGATCCGCCCGGCGAATCCAGATCCAGGTGGTCAGCGAGGCTGCAAAGCTGCCGCCCAGCGTACGCAGGAATGTCGCCAGACCGGCACCGTCGGCGATCTGGCTGGGCGGCAGGTCCGACATCAAAATGCTCAGGGTCGGCATGAAGAACAGCGCCACGCCAATGCCCATGAACAACTGCACCAGGGCGATGTGCTGGAAGTCGACCTCATTGGTAAACCCGGCGCGCATGAAGCAGCTCAGGCCAATCGCCAGGAACGCCAGCCCCGCCAGCAATCGCAGGTCGAACCGGTGCGCGTACTTGCCGACAAATGGCGACATCAGCACCGGCAAAATCCCGATTGGCGCCACCGCCAGGCCGGCCCAGGTGGCGGTGTAGCCCATCTGGGTTTGCAGCCATTGCGGCAGAATCAGGTTGATGCCGAAGAACCCGGCGTAACCCAACACCAACACAATCGTGCCGATACGGAAGTTGCGATACGCAAACAGCCGCAGGTTGACCACCGGGTGTTTGTCGGTCATTTCCCAGATCACGAACACCGCCAGCGCAATCACCGAAATCGCCGCGCCGATCACGATGAAGTTCGATTCGAACCAATCCAGGTCGTTGCCCTTGTCGAGGATCACCTGCAACGCGCCGACGCCAATGATCAGGGTGATCAACCCGACGTAATCCATCGGCTGACGGCTGGTTTCCACCGGGCGCGCCTTGAGTTGCGAACGCACCACCATCACCGCAAAAATCCCGATGGGCACGTTGATGAAAAAGATCCACGGCCAGCTGTAGCTGTCAGTGATCCAGCCGCCGAGGATGGGCCCGGCAATGGGCGCGACCACCGTGACCATCGCCAGCAACGCCAGGGCCATGCCGCGCCTGGCGGGCGGATACACCGCAATCAGCAGCGTTTGCGTCATCGGGTACAACGGACCGGCCACCAGGCCTTGCAACACCCGGAAGCCAATCAGCTCGGGCATCGAGGTCGAGATGCCGCACAAAAACGAGGCCAGTACAAACAGAATGGTCGCCCAGAGAAACAGCTTCACTTCGCCAAACCTCCGGCTGAGCCAACCGGTCAACGGCAGCGCGATGGCGTTACTCACGGCGAACGAAGTGATCACCCAGGTTCCCTGCTCCGAACTCACGCCCAGGTTGCCGGAAATGGTCGGCAACGCCACGTTGGCGATGGTGGTGTCGAGCACTTGCATGAAGGTCGCCAGCGACAGGCCAATGGTGCTGAGCAGCAGGCTGGGCGGCGTGAAAGACGCGTTATTGCTCATCGCGAATCCTTTGAGACGGGGCGTGTGCGGCGCCAGTTACTGACCTTGCTCGCTGCCACAGGGTCGTGTGATGACCCATCAGCGTTGTACGGTCTTGCTGACCGCCGCGCTGTTGTCGTGGATCAACTGCGTGATCATCGCGTCGGCTTCAGCCAATTGACGGTCGTAGACGCTGGTGCTGAACGACGCCTTTTGCGGCGGCTGTTGCGCCAGGACCGGGCCGCTCTGGTCGTGCAGGTTCACATCGACCTGAGTCGACAGCCCCACGCGCAATGGATGTTTTGCCAGTTCTTCAGCGTTGATGTGAATCCGCACCGGCACACGCTGCACGATCTTGATCCAGTTACCGGTGGCGTTCTGCGCCGGCAGCAGGGCAAACGCGCTGCCGGTGCCGGCGCCGAGGCTGTCGATGGTGCCGCTGAATTTCACGTCGCTGCCATACAGGTCGGTTTCGATGTCCACCGGCTGACCGATGCGCATGTCACGCAGTTGGGTTTCCTTGAAGTTGGCGTCGATCCACAGTTGGTCCAGTGGAATCACCGCCATCAACGCGGTACCCGGCTGTACCCGTTGGCCGAGTTGCACGGAGCGCTTGGCCACGTACCCGGTGACCGGCGCGATCAAGGTGCTGCGCGAGTTATTCAAATAGGCCTGACGCAATTGCGCAGCCGCCGACATCACGTCCGGGTGCGAGGAGACCACGGTGTCGTCCACCAAGGCACTGGTGGTTTTCAATTGCTGTCTGGCGTTGGCCAAGGCGTTTTCCGCCGAGGTCAGGTCGTCGCGAGCGTGGGTCAGTTCTTCCTGGGAAATCGCCCCGCCCGCGGCCAGGTTTTTCCGGCGATTGAAGTTGTCCTGGGCCTTTTGCACTTCGGCTTGCCGGGCGTTGACCTGGGCTTTCATACCGTCGACGTTGCTGTACAAGCCGCGGACCTGGCGCACGGTGCGGGCCAGATTGGCCTGGGCACTTTGCAGACCGACTTCAGCGTCATTCGGGTCGAAGTTGACCAACACCTGGCCTTCATGGACCAGGTCGCCATCATCGGCGCCAATGCTGACCACGGTGCCGGTGACCAGCGGAGTGATTTCCACCACGTTGCCGTTCACATAGGCGTCGTCGGTGCTTTCGTTCCAGCGCCCGTAGAACTCGTGATAACCCCAGACGCCGAGTCCGGCGAGGATCACCACGATGGCGAGCAACACCAGCATGAGTTTGCGTTTACGCGGGTTGCCGGTGTCTGGCGCGTTATCGGCGGTTTTTTCGCTTGGAGCAGGAGTTGTATCGGCAGTGGCCATGACAAATACCTTGAATTAGTTGTGCTGCGTGGCTGGGGTTGCGTTGGCCGCGGTCAGGGTTTCGCCCTGAAAACCGCCGCCCAGCGCTTGCATCAGTTGAATCGACAGATCGATCTGCTCGGCATTCAGGTCGGCCAGCTGACGCTGGGCCTGGAGCAATTGCTGCTCGATGCTGAGCACGTCCAGGTAGTTACCGATGCCGGAACCGTACCGCTGGACCACGGTGTTGTAAGAATCCTGGGCAATCGCGGTGGCATGTTGCTGCGCCCCGATCTGCCGGCCGATGTCGCGCAACTGGTTGATCGTGTCGCTGACATCGCCGAGGGCTTTCACCAGGCTCTTGTTGTACTGCGCCACGGCGAGGTCGTAGTCGGCGTCGCGGGCATCGAGGTCGGCGCGCAGGCGGCCACCGTCGAAAATCGGCACCGAAATGGTCGGCGCAATGTTGAAGAAGCGGCTGGCCGACCCGAACATCGCGTCACCCAACAAGGATTCGGAACCGGCAGCGGCCGTGAGGTTCAAGTTGGGATAGAACTGGGTCTTGCCGGCGGCGATGTTCTTGCTCGCCGCTTCAACGCGCCAACGGGCGGCCACCAGGTCTGGACGACGACCGAGCAGCTCGGCCGGCAGCACCGAGGGCAATGCAATGGCGCTGGCCTGGAGGATTTTCGGCCGGGCAATTTCATTGCCACGGTCCGGGCCTTTGCCGAGCAACACGGCCAGGGCGATTTTCGCGCTGTTCAGGCGTTTCTCGGCATCGATCAGGCTCGCTTCGGAACTGGCTTCGAGGCTTTCGGTTTGCTGGAACTGGTACTGGCTGTCGATGCCCGAACTCAGGCGACGCTGGCTCAGGTCGAGCATTTGTCGGGTGCGTTTGAGGTCGTCGTTGGCCAGGTCATAGACGATGTGCGCCTGGCCCAGATCGCTGTAGGCGCGGGCGACGTCGGCGGCCAGGGTCAACTGCGCGGCCTGCTGATCGACTTCAGCCGCACGGGCCTCGCCCAACGCAGCTTCCCAGGCGTCACGCTGGCCGCCCCACAGGTCGAAGTTGTAATTGAAGCTGGCGCCGATGTTGCGCACGGTGGCGTAAGTCCCGCCCTGCCCGCTCGGGTCCTGATCCCGGGACAGACGCGAGCGGCTGACACCGGCGCTGGCATCGAGGGTCGGCATGCGCGCGGCGTCGGCAGCATAGGCCGCAGCGCTGGCCTGATGCGCGCGGGCATCGGCGATTTGCATGTCGGGGCTGTCGTGCAGCGCTTCGCGGATCAGACCGTCGAGTTGTGGGTCGCCGAGGCTTTTCCACCAGTCACTTTTCGGCCAGGCCGCCGGCGACAGCGTCACGCCGCTGAGGGATTGCCCGGCCTTGAGGGTTTTCGCGTCGAGGCGTTGGCCTTCGGTGGTCAAGCCGCTGTAACTGGCGCAACCGGCCAGGGTCATGGCCGCCAACACCAGGCTCAGGCCGGTACGCAAGGTTCTATTGCTCATTTGTCACCTACCCGCAGCACCGTGATCGAATCACCGGCCGCCACCAAGATTTTCTTCAGGATCTGTTCCAGGGTGTTCAATTCGTCCGGGCTAATGGCGCCGGCCAATTCATTCATCGCGTTGGAGCCGATCTCCGGCAAGCGATCAGCCAATTGCTGGCCTTGTTCAGTCAGCACCAGTTGCACCTGACGTCGGTCTGCTTCGGAGCGTTGGCGGGCGAGGAAACCTTTCTGTTCCAGGCGATCGAGCATGCGCGTCATCGAACCGCTGTCCAGCGACAGGTGCCGGCACAGCTCGGCCGGCGTATCGACGCCGTACTGGGCTAGGATGATCAGCACTTTGAACTGCGCGGCGGTGATGCCGTGCGGTTCCATGTGCGTGTCGATGATCCGGTCCTTGAGCAGCGCAGCGCGCCCGAGCAGGAGACCGAGATGGCAATTCTTGAAATCGTCGGGGGCGAAATGTTTCATCTGATCACCAATTAGCTGCCTAGGCAGAGAATGTATGACGAGATGTTACTGCCTAGGCAGCGAATGTCAACGTAATAGTTAGGAGGCTTTGTATTTTGTTGATGAGTGGTGCGCGAATGAAGACCGCCAATTCCTGTGGCGAGGGGGCTCGTCGGAACGGCGCAGCGCAGCGGTCGTCGATTTAGAGGTGCAGGGTTTGAGGGGGGATGAAGTTGCAGGTTTGGGGGTCGCTGCGCGACCCGACGGGGGCAAGCCCCCTCGCCACAGCAAGCCCCCTCGCCACAGGGAGTCAGAAATCCCGTTTGTAGAAGATGTCCAGCGAGCTTGCCACGCCGCCCGCCGCTTCGAGGTAGACCTTCTTGCTGAGCTTGTAGCGCAAAGCGATGGTATTGGCCGGCTCGAACACGCCGACGCCATACCGCAGGCTGAGTTTCTCGGAGAGATTGCCGCTGGCCACCACGCTCGTGGCATTGCCGCTGCCTTGGGTGTCGAGCTGGAAGTCCTTGATGCCCAGGTCGTTGGCCAAACCGCTGGTCACCCCGGAACTGCCCATCAAGCCCAACCCCAGGGCGGCTTGAGCGAGCATGTTGTTGTCTTCGCCGTTGGTGCTCAGTGGACGGCCCAGCACCAGATAGGACAACGCCTGTTCCTGGCTCATGGCCGGTTCGGAGAAGATTTGCGTGGTCGGCTGCTCGGCGCTGCCGCTGAGGCGAATGCCGGCGATCACGTCGTCGGTCTGGCGGATGGCTTCGATGTCCAGATACGGCTGATCGATCGGCCCGGCAAACAGCAGACGCGCCCGGCGCACGGTCAGGCGCTGGCCGTAGGCGCGGTAACGACCGTCGTTGAGCCACAGTTCGCCGCGCGCGTCCAGGTTGTCGCCGATGTGCACGTGACCTTTCACGGTGGCGGTCAGGCCAAACCCGGCAAAACTGAGTTTGTCGTCGCCGACCACCACGTCGATGTCCATTTTCATGGCCATCGGCGGTTTGCCCTCTTCGGTTTGCGCACCGACGATCACCGTGTCGTCAGAGACCTTGACCGTCGACGGCGGCAATTCGCGCACAGTGATGTCGCCCTTGGGCACCAGCACTTTGCCGGCAATCGCCAGCTCATCGTCCTTCACCGAGATTTTCAGGTCCGGCGCTACTTCAAGCTTGGCGTACGGTTCGACGGTGACCGGCAACCGCGTGCCCTTGAGCGCCAGGTCGACCACCAGCGCCTGTCCCCACGCGATGTTGCCGTTTAACGTGCCCAGCCCGGTCTCGCCGCTTTTCCAGCCGCCGTTCAACTGCACGCTTTCGCCGGTAATGACCGCTTGCAGGTGCAAGGCTTGCAGCGTCATGGGCAATTCAGGCCCGGACACTTCGCCGTCGCTGAGCAGCAAATTGCCATTGACCTGCGGCGTCAGCAGGTCGCCGGAAATCGTGCCGCTGCCATTCAGCCGGCCGGTGAGCTTCTCGACCATCGGCACAAACGGCCGGGCCACGGATACGTCCAGGCCACTGAGACGAAACGAGCCGGTCACGGGTTTGTTCTTCGGCAACGGATTGATCTGCGCCTGCACCATCAGCTCGCCCAGCTTGCCACCGACGAAGTTGAGGTCGGTGTCGATGCGTTTCGGCGTGAGTTTGCTGGTGAGTTTCAGGGTCTGGTAGGGGAAGTCCAGCCACTGATCCTTTTCCTTCATGCGCAAGGTGCCGCCACTGGCGTCGACGCTGACCTGGCCGTTCGGGCCGCTGGCCGGCAAGTCCAGTTGCAGGTCGGCGTTGAGGCTGCCCTTCCAGGCAAAATCTTTCGGCAGCCACTGCGCGAGGCTGTCAATCGGGAACTGCTTGAGGTGGTAACGCAGCTTCGGCTCCGGCATCAGCCGTTGCTCTTCACCGCACAAGCTGGCCGGGCCAGACATCCAGCAGTGGGCGCCGAAGTTGATTTTGCCGTCCGCCAGCCGCTCCAGTTTCGCCGGGCCTTGCAGCTTCCAGTCCTGGCCGCCGGCCTGAATATCGCCACTGGCCAGGCGTCCACGCCAGTTGCCTTTATCGAGCGCGCCGTCGAGGCCCAGCGCCAGCTTCAGCTGCGGACCTTGCAAGTCGAGGCTGAGTTTCTGGTTTTTGATGTCGCCCTGGCCGCTGGCGGTCAGCGTGCCCAAGGCCGTATCACCGGCCTGAATGCCACTGCCCTTGAGCTCGATTTTCGCCCGTTGCGCGCTATCAAGCGTCGCGTCGAGGTTCAGGCTTTGCAGGCGATTGTCCTGGAACGCCAGTTGCGAACCTTGCAGCCCGAGTTTGCCTTGCGGCGCTTTCAGCGTACCGGCGACGTCGAGGCGTCCATTGACCTGACCGCGCAATTGCGGCCAGAGCTGGGCCAGGCGTGGCAGTTTGATGTCGATCTGACCGGCCAGCTTTTGTTGCAGGCTGCCTTTGCCGTTGATGCTGTTGTCGCCGAGGCGAACCTGTAGCGCATTGAGGTTCCATTGCTCGCCGCCGCCGTCGGCCTTGGCCTGGATCACCGCCGGTTGGCCGCGCAGTTTGCCTTTCAGGTCCAGGTCAGCACTGAGGCGCAGCTGTGCATTTTTCATCTCGCCTTTGCTGCGCAATGGCCCGGCCAGCGTTCCCGGCAACTCGGCGACCCAGTACGCCGGGTTGATCGCCGACAGGTCGAGCGCGGTGTCCCAGGCAATGCCATCGGCAAATTGCAGGTTCAAATGCCCTTCAGCCTTGCCCTGCCCGGCTTCAAGCTGGATCTGTTGCAGGTAGATTTTCGTCAGGTCGCCGCTGAACGGACTGTTCAGGCTGAACGCTCCGGCCGGGCCGTCCAGCGCCGCTTTGAAGCTGCCGAGGTATTTGCCGTCGGTGTAGGAGATATCGCCATTGAAGCTGCGCAATGCCACTTCCGGCTCATCGATCAGCGGATAGAGGCGGTGCCACGGAAAATCCTGCCAGGCGATTTTTGCATCGGCGCTGAGGCCTTTGCTCCAGTCGATCTGCCCGCTGACCTTGAGGCTTTGCTTGTCGTTGGCGGTCAGGTCGAGAGCGGCGATCTGCGCGCCCCTGGCGTCGACCTTGCCTTGCAACAGCAACGCGACCGGGCCTTGTTCGGCGGGCAACGTGGCTCTGCCGACCAGTTGGTAACCGTTTTTCAGGTCGCCGTCGCCGGTGAGTTCCAATTGATTGAGTTGCAGGGTGTCCGGCAGGTCGGCGGCGGGCTTGAAGCCGTCGGCGGTCATCCGCACTGTGGCCGGCAAATTGTCCGCCAACGGTTGCAATTCGCCGGTCAGCTTGCCATTCAGGTAGCCGCTGCTGTCGGCTTTCAGGTTCAGGGTTTTCAGCAGATCGCCCTCCACCTCAAGCGCCAGCGACCAGGTTTGCGGAGCCGGCAAGTTCAACGTGCCGTGCGCCTTGAGCGGCCAGTTGCCGCTGGGTTGCAGCAGGCCCGAGAAGTTCAGGCCGAGGTCGTCGCGCTGCAACGTCACCGCATCGATCTGCAACCCTTGCGCCGTCCAGTGCGCCGCCAGTTGCAGGCCTTTGAGTTCTTCGCTGCCGTTGAATAGCAGACTGCCAACCTGGACATCGCCCAGTTCGATGGCCAGCGGCAACTGCAAATCCGGCAGCGTGATCGGCCCACTGCTGGCGTCTTCGGTGCCCGGTGGGAATTGCAGGCTGACCTGATCGGCTTTCAGTTGCTCGATGCACAGGGTCATGCGCGCAAGACACAACGGTGACCAGGCGAAAATCGGCTTGCTCAGCTCGACCCGGCTGCTGCCATGCTGCCACAGCAGATGGTCGGCGCTCCACTGTCCGCCCAAACGCCCGTGGAAATTCTCGACGGTCAAACCGGGTACAAAACCGAGCGCCCAGCGGCTGCCCGTGGCGGTGCCCAGCACCGTGGCCACGGCGACGACCATCAGCATCAGCAGCGCCAGAATCGCCAGCAGCGTTATTTTCAAACCACGATTCACAGCTCGGGCCCCATGGAAAAGTGCAGTCGAATGCCGCCGTCGTCATCCAGGGCGTGGGCCAGGTCAAGGCGAAGCGGCCCTACCGGCGAGACCCAACGGATGCCGATACCGACGCCCGTCTTGAGGTTCGGCAGGTCAAGTGTATTGAAAGAGTTGCCTTGGTCGATGAAGGTCGCGACGCGCCATTTTTCGGCGATGGAGTATTGATACTCGACGCTGCCGGCAATCATGTAGCGGCCACCGATGCGGTCGCCCTCGGAGTTCTCCGGGGACAGGCTCTGATAGTCGTAACCGCGCACGCTCTGATCGCCACCGGCGAAGAAACGCAGGGACGGCGGCACCGATTTATAGCCGTTGGTGGCACTGCCGCCGACCTGCAGCCGACCGAGAAAACGGTGATTGTCGAAGACCGTGGTCAGGCCTTTGACCAGCGCCGTGCCGTACAGCAGGTTGTTGTCCGAGCCAAGCCCTTCTTTGGCGACTTTAGTCTCGAAGGCCAGACGATAACCGTTGTGCGGGTCAATCTTGTTGTCACTTTTCAGATACGAATAGCTGACGCCCGGCATCAGCAATGTACTCAAGCCCGAGTCATCGCCAAGGGTGTAGTCCTCGCGTTGCCATTTCAGCGACACGACCCGCTGCCAGCCGCTGGGCAACTTGCTGTGCCATTCAGGGCCGAGCGTCAACAGTTTGCTCTGGGTGTCAGTACCGTCGATATCTTCATTTTGGTAGCCGGCGGCCCAGCGCAACTTGTCGGTCAGCGGCGGGTCCAGCGGAATGTCGTAGAACACCCCGACGTTCTGACGTGGCGCCGACAGTTCGGCTTCCCAGCCATAGCTGTCGCCCTGCGGGTTGACCCAGTGCCGCGTCCAGTTGGCCTTGATCCGCGGGCCGACGTCGGTCGAATAACCCAGACCGAGGCCCATGGTCCGCGGCTTGCGGGTCTCCAGGGTGACTTCGACCGGAATCACATCGTTCTTGGACGCGGTCGGCGCGGCATCGACGCGCACGGTCTCGAAATAACCGCTCGATTGCAGCGCCTGATTGAGTTCGGCAATCAATTCGGAGTCGTATGGCGCGCCGGCCTTGAACGGCACCATGCGTTGCAGCAAATCTTCGTCGAACGGCGTGTTGCCTTCGAAACTGACCTTGCCCAGGGTGTAGCGCGGGCCGCTGGCATAGATCAGGTCGATATCGGCAACGCCGGCGCGCGGGTCGACCAACAGTTTCTGGGCGGTGAAATGCCCGCTGAAAAAACCGTAGCGCGAGGCCTGATTCTGGATCTGCCGCTTGGCGTCTTCGTAATGGCCATGGTTAAGCACCGCACCGGTTTTCAGCGCGTCGCTCTTGGGCACGCGGAAAGCCTTGAGGGATGCGGCGGGCCCATCGACACGAATCGTGACGTTTCGCAGATGAATGGGCTCGCCGGGAACGATGGTCAGCACCAGGCTCGGCGTCTTGCCGCCCGTCACATCGGATTCGATCTGCGGCTGGTAATAACCCAGCGCCTGGGCGGCCTTGCGCGCCTGCTCCTCGGCACCCCGGCGAAAACGCTGCAAAGCTTCTTCGTCACGATCGCCGAGGCTGCCGATATAGCCCTCTATATTGGCTTTGAGTTCATCGTTGGACGGTGTGATCCGCACATCCAATTCACTTTGCGCCAACGCCGTGCAGCTGGTTATCAGCATCAGCACGCCGCTGGTAAATCTTCCTGGAAACTTCATAGGCGCGGATGCTATCACGAGCTTGAGAGCCTGATAGAGCCGGACTTGTCGCAAAAGTTCGAGGATTATGCGGTGGCTGTTTGCAACACCTGAGGATTGGCGTGGAAAAACACGTGCTCGCGGATCGGTCCTACGGCGACCTCGCCGATTTCTTCGTACCCCTGACGCTTGTAGAACTCCAGATAACGCGGATTCCCGGTATCGAGGATCACGCCCTCGGAGTGCTCATCCACCGCGCACCAGTTATGCACCGCTTGCAGCAATTGTTCGCCGAAGTGTTTGCCCTGGAATTGCGGATGAATCCCCAGCAGCGGCAGCACATGCACCGAATCGCTCGGCACGCACGCCGCAACAGCCGCGTGGTAATCGAGGTAGCGGCGGGTGCAGCGGAAACCGGTGCTGAGCACCATGCGCAAGCGCCAGGCCCAACTTTCGGTGATGCCCAGGCGACGCTGCGGCGGTGCGATCAGGGCAATACCGATCAAGCGGTCGTTGACCAGCAGGCCGATGGCCGGCAAATCCTGGAGAAAGTGTTGCTTGACCAGTTCGCGCACCGTCGCCCGCACTCGATGCTCGTATCCGGGACGTTCGGCTTCGAACAGGTAGCCGAAGGTCGGCTCGTGGCGATAGGCGTGGTAAAGCAGGGAGCGCGCTTCGTGGGAATAGCCACTGTCGAGCATGTGGATATCGGCAATGGCGGTCGCGGTTTCAGGCATAACGGTTGATCTCCCCGGGGCGCCATTCAAATGACGGCGCTCTTCTGGTTACGAGCCTACAGCGCTGGCACAGTTCCTTTGTGATCCGAATCAGTGTTGCGGCTCCGTGCCTCATCGCGAGCAGGCTGGCTCCCACAAGGTATAGACCAGACTGGCGAGTTCAGTAGTCCTGGCACAGATCAACCGTGGCAGCGGACTTGCTCGCGAAGGCGCCAGCCCTGGCGGTACAAATCCTGCGGTCAAACGCCAATCCCCTCACCCCGACACTGGCCCGATTCCTACAGGTCAGCTAGCATCGCCCTTTTGCCAGGACTGCCGACCATGAAGATCGTCTCCTTCAACATCAACGGGCTGCGCGCTCGCCCCCATCAGCTGGCGGCGCTGATCGAAAAGCACCAGCCGGACGTGATCGGGTTGCAGGAAACCAAGGTCCACGACGACCAGTTCCCGCTCGCCGAAGTGCAGGCGCTGGGTTATCACGTGTATTTCCACGGGCAGAAAGGCCATTACGGCGTCGCCCTGCTGTCACGCAAGGAACCGCTGGCGCTGCACAAAGGTTTCACCACCGATGAAGAAGATGCGCAGCGGCGCTTTATCTGGGGCACATTCGCCGACGCCAATGGCGTGCCGATCACGATCATGAACGGCTATTTCCCACAGGGCGAAAGCCGCGATCATCCGACCAAGTTCCCGGCCAAGCAGCGCTTCTACAATGATCTGCAACAACTGCTCGAAAGCCAGTTCAGCAATGATCAGCCGGTGGTGGTGATGGGCGACGTCAACATTTCCCCGGAAGACTGCGACATCGGCATCGGCCCCGACAACATGAAACGCTGGCTGAAAACCGGCAAGTGCAGCTTCCTCCCGGAAGAGCGCGAGTGGATGGCCCGCCTTAAAAACTGGGGCCTGACCGACAGCTTCCGTCACTTGAACCCGGAGGTGGCCGACCGTTTCAGCTGGTTCGATTACCGCAGCCGCGGGTTTGAAGACGAGCCGAAACGCGGGCTGCGGATCGACGTGATCATGGCCTCTCACGGCCTGCTGCCACGCGTGAAGGATGCGGGCGTCGATTACGACCTGCGCGCAATGGAGAAACCGTCGGATCATGCGCCGATCTGGCTTGAATTGAGCTGATCCCCGGAAATCCACCGTAATCAACTGTGGGAGCGGGCTTGCTCGCGAAGGCGGTGTATCAGTCAACTTAGATAGCGACTGACCCACCGCCTTCGCGAGCAAGCCCGCTCCGACAGGGGCCAGCTGTCATCTTTCGGAAACCTTACTGACTTAATCTCCCCGCACTTTCTTTGGTTTTGTAAGGTGCCGGCATGATGCTGCGCGTTTTGTACCTGAGTGCGTTGTGCGCCTTATTGCCATTGACGGCGTCCGCCAACGATTTGCCTACCTCTGAAACCGCCCCGGTCCTGCGTATCCAGGGCTCCAACACCATCGGCGCGGATTTGGGCCCGGCACTGGTCGCCGGGTTGCTGCGCGAACAGGGCCTGCTCAAGGTTCACAGCGAACGCCCGGACACCGCCAACGAGCAACGCATCGTCGGCGAAAACGCTCAGGGACAGCGCGTCATAGTGGACGTCGCGGCCCATGGTTCCAGCACCGGTTTCACAGCCCTCAAAAACGCCTCCGCCGATCTCGCCGCCTCGTCACGCCCGATCAAGGACAGCGAACTGGCTGACCTCAAATCCTTGGGCGATCTGAAAAGCCCCGGCGCCGAACAAGTCATCGCCATCGATGGCCTGGCGATCATCCTGCACCCGCAAAATCCGCTGAGTCAGCTCAACACCGAGCAACTGGCGCGGATCTTCAGTGGCGAAGCCAGCACCTGGGAAGAACTCGGTGGCAGCGGTGGGACGATTCATCTGTATGCGCGGGATGACCAATCGGGCACTTACGACACGTTCAAAGAGTTGGTCCTTGGCCGACGTGGGAAAACCCTGAGCAGCGCGGCGAAACGCTTCGAATCCAGCGAGCAACTGTCCGACGCGGTCAGTCAGGACCCGCAAGGCATCGGTTTTATCGGCTTGCCTTACGTGCGCCAGGCCAAAGCCGTGGCGATTGCCGATGGCCAGTCCCAGGCAATGTTGCCGCTCAACAGTTTGATCGCCACGGAAGACTATCCGCTGTCCCGGCGATTGTTCCTTTACCTGCCGCCGAACGGGAAAAACCCTTGGGCGCAAGCGCTGGTGGCGTTTGCGCAAAGCAGCAACGGCCAGGCGATTGTCGCGGCCAATGGTTTTGTCGCGCAAACCGTACACGCCATGACGGTGACGCCGAACGCACTGATGCCCGAGGGTTATCAGGCGCTCAGCCGCCATGCCCAGCGCTTGTCGGTGAATTTTCGCTTTGAAGAAGGCAGCGCGACCCTGGACAACAAGGCCCGACAGGACCTGTCGCGGGTGCTCGACTATATAAAGCAGCGTGACAAGACTAATCGGCAGGTGACGCTGGTGGGTTTTGGAGATGCCAAGAACGATCCGGCGCGCGCGGACCTGTTGTCGAAACTGCGGGCGATGGCGGTACGACGGGAATTGGTGAAAAGCGGCGTGGTGCTGCGCGAGATTCGCGGCTTTGGCGCCGAGATGCCGGTGGCGGCGAATAGCGCGGATGAAGGGCGGATCAGAAATCGGCGGGTTGAGGTTTGGGTTTACTGATGTTGCTGCGTTGAATCAACCGACGCCTTCGCGAGCAAGCCCGCTCCCACACTGGAATGCACTTCCCTGTGAGATCAGGCTTGATCCCACATTGGAATGCGCTTCCCTGTGGGATCAGGCTTGATCCCACATTGGAATACGCTTCCCTGTGGGAGCGGGCTTGCTCGCGAATGGCCGCGACGCGGTCTTACTGCCCGCTACGCATCAGTTCTTTCGGCACGTATTTACCGATCTCGAACTTGCCAATCGCCGCGCGGTGCACTTCGTCCGGGCCGTCGGCCAGGCGCAGGGTGCGCTGCATCGCGTACATGTAGGCCAGCGGGAAGTCATTGGAAACCCCTGCCCCGCCATGGATCTGGATCGCCCGGTCGATAACGCGCAAGGCCACGTTCGGTGCGACCACTTTGATCTGTGCGATCTCGCTTTTCGCCACCTTGTTGCCGACGGTGTCCATCATGTACGCCGCTTTCAATGTCAGCAGACGGGCCATGTCGATTTCCATCCGCGAGTCGGCGATCTTGTCGATGTTGCCGCCCAGACGCGCCAGCGGTTTACCGAACGCCGTGCGGCTCACCGAGCGTTTGCACATCAGCTCCAGCGCACGTTCGGCCATGCCGACCGAGCGCATGCAGTGGTGAATCCGGCCAGGGCCCAGGCGACCTTGCGCGATTTCGAAGCCGCGTCCTTCGCCCAGCAGGACGTTTTCGTACGGCACGCGCACGTTGTCAAACAACACTTCGGCGTGACCGTGAGGCGCATCGTCATAGCCGAAGACCGGCAACGGACGGACGATCTTCACGCCCGGCGTGTCCACCGGCACCAGAATCATCGAGTGCTGGGCGTGGCGTGGCGCGTCCGGGTCGCTCAGGCCCATGAAAATCAGAATCTTGCAGCGCGGGTCACAGGCGCCGGAGGTCCACCATTTTTTGCCATTGATCACCCACTGATCGCCATCGCGCACCGCGCGGGCAGCCATGTTGGTGGCGTCGGACGAAGCGACATCCGGCTCGGTCATGGCGAACGCCGAGCGAATCTCGCCGCGCAGCAGCGGTTCGAGCCAGCGTTGTTTCTGTTCTTCGTTGGCGTAACGCACCAGCACTTCCATGTTGCCGGTGTCCGGGGCCGAGCAGTTGAACGGCTCCGGGCCCAGCAGCGAGCGGCCCATAATTTCGGCCAACGGGGCGTATTCAAGATTGGTCAGGCCGGCGCCGAGTTCGGACTCGGGCAGAAACAAATTCCACAGGCCTTCGGCCTTGGCCTTGAGTTTGAGTTCTTCCATGATCGCGGTCGGCTGCCAGCGATCACCTTCGGCGACCTGGCGCTCGAACACCGCTTCAGCGGGATAAACGTAAGTGTCCATGAACGCGGTCACGCGCTCACGCAGTTCCTGAACCTTGGGCGAATAAGCGAAATCCATGAGCAGTTACCTTCTTGGGCAGAGGTTGTTTAGGTCATGCAATCGATGCTAGAACAGCGCTGATAATTTACCTAGCCTATTCTCGGCGTGTATTAACATTCATCACCGATATATGATCGGGTGATTGCCAAGGCCTCCGGCCTCAACAAAACGCCCCAGACAATAAGAGTGCAGCGCAATGAATCTGAGCAAGGTCGACCTCAACCTTTTCATCGTCTTCGACGCGATCTACACCGAAGCCAACCTGACTCGCGCCGGGCAGATTGTCGGCATTACCCAGCCTGCGGTCTCGAACGCTCTGGCCCGCCTTCGCGAGACCTTTAACGACCCGTTGTTCGTGCGCACCGCCCAAGGCATGGTGCCGACGCCGATGGCGCAAAACATCATCGGGCCGGTGCGTAACGCGCTTTCCCTGCTACGGGTGTCGGTACAGGAAAGCCGCATTTTCAACCCGTTGCAGGCGGTCAAGACTTACCGCATCAGCATGACCGACCTCACGGAAGCAGTGATTCTGCCGCCACTGTTCCAGCGCCTGCGTCGCCTGGCACCGACGGTGATTATCGAAAGTTTCCTGTCCAAGCGCCGCGAGACCACCAAGGAACTGGCGGCCGGTCGACTGGACTTTGCCGTGGATGCGCCCCTCAATACCGACCCGCAAGTGCGCCACGTCAAGTTGATGGAAGACCGTTACGTGTGTGCGATGCGCAAGGGGCATCCGCTGGCGGGCAAGGAGAAATTCACCCTCGACGATTATCTGTCGCTGACTCACATTCACATTTCCAGCCGTCGCAGCGGCCTGGGCCATGTCGACCTGGCGCTGGGCAAAATGGGGATCCAGCGCAAAATCGCCCTGCGCTCCCAGCACTACCTGATGGCTTCGCAAGTGTTGCAGCAGACCGACATGGTCATGACCGTGCCGGAGCGCTTCGCACGGCGTAATGATTTGCAGGCGTTCAGCCTGCCGGTCAACGATGTACCGCCGGTGGAAACTCACCTCTACTGGCACGAAAGCACCGATCAGGACCCGGCCAACCGCTGGATGCGCGAGCAGATGATCGAGTTGTGCCAACAGGTGACGGCGCATGAGAAGAAGCTCGATAAGGTGTGAGGCTTGGGACCGCGTGATCGTTCTTCGCGAGCAAGCCCGCTCCCACAGTAGATATTTGGTGGACACACTATTTGTGTATGACAGAAATCCCCCTGGGGGAACGGGCTTGCTCCGACAACCCATGCCGCTTGACGTAAACGTCAACCTGCCATTAGCTTAGCGCCATGACTTTTTTCGAGCGCGCCCATGAGCAGCCAGACCTACAGCATTTCCGACCTCGCCCGCGAGCTCGACATCACCACGCGAGCCATTCGCTTTTATGAAGAGCAAGGGCTGCTCAGCCCCGAGCGCCGTGGCCAGGAACGCATCTATTCGCCCCGTGACAAGGTCAGCCTGAAGCTGATCCTGCGCGGCAAGCGTATCGGCTTCTCCCTCGCCGAATGCCGCGAGCTGATCGAACTCTATGACCCCGCCGGCGGCAATCAGAAACAACTGCAAACCATGTTGAACAAGATCGCCGAACGCCGCGAACAGCTGGAGCAGCAAATGCTCGACATCGAGCAGATGAAGCTGGAACTGGACACGGCGCAAGAGCGCTGCACCCAGGCACTGGAGCAGACGATCAAGAGCCAGGAAGCTATTCAATAACCCCACGCCGCCCCACTGTGGGAGCGGGCTTGCTCGCGAATGCGGTTTTACATTCAACATTGCTGTTGGCTGACAGACCGCATTCGCGAGCAAGCCCGCTCCCACAGGGTTCTCTGAACATTCAGAAGGTCCATTGCCATGTCCCTCCCCTCCCACGTACGCCTGGTCGAAGTCGGTCCCCGCGACGGCCTGCAAAATGAAGCCCAACCGATCAGCGTTGCCGACAAGGTGCAATTGGTCGACGCACTGACTGCCGCTGGCCTCGGTTATATAGAGGTCGGCAGTTTCGTTTCGCCCAAATGGGTGCCGCAGATGGCCGGTTCCGCTGAGGTTTTCGCGCAGATCCAGCGCAAGCCAGGCGTGATCTACGGTGCACTGGCGCCAAACCTGCGCGGCTTTGAAGATGCGATGGCGGCCGGCGTAAAAGAAATTGCCGTGTTTGCTGCGGCATCAGAAGCGTTTTCCCAGCGCAATATCAATTGCTCCATCAGCGAGAGTCTGGCGCGGTTCGTGCCGATCATCGACGCCGCCAGGCAAAACGGAATCAGTGTTCGCGGTTACGTGTCCTGTGTGCTGGGCTGCCCTTACGAAGGCAACGTCGCGCCGGAAAAAGTCGCCGATGTCGCTCGCGAGCTTTATGCGATGGGTTGCTACGAAGTGTCGCTCGGCGACACGATTGGCACCGGCACCGCCGGTGCAACGCGCGCGATGTTCGAGGTGGTATCCAAAGACGTGCCAAGGGACAAACTGGCCGGGCACTTCCACGACACCTATGGCCAGGCCATGGCCAACATCTACGCCAGTCTGCTCGAAGGCATCTCGGTGTTCGATAGCTCCATCGCCGGCCTCGGCGGCTGCCCCTATGCCAAGGGCGCCAGCGGTAACGTCGCCACCGAAGACGTGGTTTACCTGCTCAACGGCCTGGGCATCGAGACCGGTATCGATCTGGACGCCTTGATTCTGGCCGGCCAGCAGATTTGCACCGTGCTGGAGCGTCCGACCGGCTCACGCGTAGCCAAGGCCCGTAGCGCCCGGTGAGTCGGATGTGTCCGGGTGTTACCGCACCCGCTGAAACGTGGGCGCAGGCGAGTAACACGGAAACAAAATGTCGGGATTTGTCTGAACGAAAATTCAGACAAAATACTAACTTGTTGATTTTAAAGACATTTTAAAAGTTGGCATGGCTTCTGCTATCTCTATGGCATAACAAGAATAAAAAGCAGCAAACCAATAAAAATAAGACGAAACGACTCTGACATAACAAGAACAACACGGCAGAGACGCAGCTAACAGATTTTTTTGGAGAAGATGTGCTTTTCAGGGTGCTTTTCGGAGTCACCCGCAACCGGACAGAGAACAATAAAACTACCTTCAGGTAGCTCCCGAACTGGTTGGATCGCTTCGCGAAAAAGCAGATCAGCGCTCAAAAAAATACGTTTGCTCTTGATCCCGGATGGGGATCGACAAAAACAGCGGTAAAGGGTCACGGTTGCTAAAAACAAAAACAGACCGCCCCTCAATAATAAAAAAAGAGCACGCGCAACGACAAATTAAAGGGGAGCCTCGGCTCCCCTTTGTGCTTTCTGCTGTTTAGCATCCCCGCACGATAAATGTGCGAGCCGGCCGGCCCGCGATCAGGGGCGCTCAAACAGCATGATGTTCAAGGCTTACGCAGCAAATAGGTGTCCATGATCCATCCGTTCGCCAATCGCGCCGCCTTGCGCACCCGCTCAATCTCATCCGCGACATCTTCGAGCCGGCCGCTGATCAGGATCTCATCCGGCGTGCCCAGGTAAGCGCCCCAATAAATCTCGGTCTGCGGATCCGCCACTCGATGGTAGGAATCCTCCGCATCCAGCATCACCACCAGACTGTCGCTATCGCTGACCTGCCCCGCCGCCAGCCGCCGGCCGGTGGTGATTTCGATCGAGCGCCCGATGCGATTCAGCGGCACCTTGTGTTGCGCCGCCAACGCCTGAACGCTGGTGATGCCGGGAATCACCTCGAACTCGAAGACACAGCGTCCTGAGTCGAGGATCGCCTGCAAGATCCGAATAGTGCTGTCGTACAACGCCGGATCGCCCCACACCAGAAAACCGCCGCACTGGTCGTCGGACATTTCCTCGGTGATCAAGCGCTCGAACGTCTGCTGCTTGGCCCGGTTCAGGTCGTCGACACTGTTGGTGTAATCGACACTGCCACGTTCACGCTCGGGGCTATGGGCTTCGACGAAACGGTACTGGCGATCAGTGATGTAGCGCTCGCAGATCTCGCGACGCAGATCGATCAACTTGTCTTTGCTCTGACCTTTGTCCATGAGAAAAAACACGTCGGCGCGGTTGAGCGCCTTCACGGCCTGCATCGTGATGTAGTCAGGGTTGCCGGCGCCGATGCCGATCACCAGAAGTCGTTTCATCACAGCACTCCTTCAACGTCTGTAGCCGGCAAGCGCAGCCGCCAGCGCTCGGTGAACCGCAACTCGATAGTCGACAGCGGCTCGACGTCGATCAGGTTGAACCCCGCCCCCTGCAATACATGGCTCAGCGCGGCACGCATGATAAACGGGTGGGTGATCGCCACGATGTGCCCCGGCGTGCCCTCCAGGGTTTTCAGCCATTGCGCCACCCGGTCGCCGAGTTGCGCCACCGACTCGCCCCCGTGCGGCGCCGACGACGCGTCATCGAGCCAGGCCTGGAGCGCGTCGGGTGCAGTTTTTTGCAAGTCACCGATACGCACGCCTTTCCAGCGTCCGAAGTCGCAATCGCGCAGCGCCTGCACAACTTCAACGTCCTCGCCAAACAACGCGGCGGTTTGCCGCGCTCGCAACTCAGGGCCACACATGACTCGCGCCCCCCGTTTGAGCTGCGCTCGACGCGTTCCCCTTGCCGATTGCCAGTCCATTTCCAACGGTTCGTTCGTAGGAAATATCGCTAATTTTTGTGCGACGGTTCGAGCGTGGCACATCAGGGTCAAACGGGTTGCCTGCACGGTTTCCACTCTGTCGATAACAAGGAGAGGCGGCACGATGCCGTTGCTGAATGCGCAATTGTGCCGCAAGAAGCGCGATCCAGGGCGTTTCGTTTCATTGGCGAACCGTGGTCGAAGGCCAATGAATTTCCGAAATAAAAAGCCGACTCTGACACGACACAAAGCAATGTCCTACAAGGCAGGGCGAATCCCGTGTAGCCCCTGCCGCACGCGGTTTTCAGCGTTTTTCGGCGGGTGAAACAGCCCTGAAAAAATTCGCTAGACATGTAGAGTCCGCTACATAAATACTGTTTTGGCAATTTATGAAATGAAACCAACACCCCATCCAGCAAGGAGCCCGGATGCCTTCCCTTAGAGACCTGATCACCGATTCCGGCCTGGACTTGACGCCGGCGGAGCGCAAAGTCATACGCGCCTTGCTCGATCAGTACCCGCGAAACGGGCTGGGACCGATGTCGCGCCTGGCCGAACATGCGGGCGTCAGTGATCCGACCATTGTGCGGTTGGTGAAAAAACTCGGGTTCAGCGGTTATGCCGGCTTTCAAGACGCGCTGCTCAGCGACATGGACCATCGCTTGCGCTCCCCCAGCGCCCAATTGCAGCCGCGCGCTCATCTGCAAAAAGGCGACGCCTGGAGCCACTACCTCGCAGACAGCCACCGCGCCTTGGTGGAGACCCATGCGCTGACCCAACCCGAAGACGTGCGGATCCTGGTGCAATGGCTGCTCGATATCCGCCATCAAGTGCACTGTTTCGGCGGTCGTTTCAGCAGTTTTCTCGCCCACTACCTGCTCAATCACCTGCGCCTGCTGCGTCCCGGCTGCTTCGCCCTGGAAGATAACGCGCAACTGCCAGACCGACTGTTCGACGTGCAGCGCCAGGACGTGGTGCTGGTGTTCGACTATCGCCGCTACCAGTCCCAAGCCCAGCGAGTGGCCATTGCCGCGAAAAACCGGCATGCGCGGGTGGTGCTGTTCACCGACATTTACGCGTCGCCGTTGCGCGAAATTGCCGACCTGATCATCAGCGCGCCGGTGGAATCGGCCTCGGCGTTCGACACCATGGTCCCGGCGCTGGCCGAGGTCGAGGCGCTGATTGCCTGCCTGACGTTACTCAGCCCGGACCTGGCCGATCGCCTGGAAGGCATCGACGCCATGCGCGACGAATTTGATACCCACCTGCTGGAGGAAAAATAAGGATGTTCAAGCTCCCCCACCACTCACCGCGAGACCTGCCGTTCACCACCGATCACACCGCATTGTTGCTGGTGGACATGCAGCGGGCGTGGCTTGAGCCGCAGTTCGACCCGCACCTCAACGGCCCGGACGCCGAATACTTCCTGACTCGCACCCACATGCAGGTGGTGCCTAACCAACGCCGGCTGCTCAGCGCCTTTCGCGAGGCTCGGCAAAACGTGCTGCACACCATTATCGAAAGCCTGACTGCCGATGGTCGCGACCGCTCGCTGGACCACAAACTCTCGGACATGCACTTGCCCAAAGGCAGTACGCAGGCGCGAATCATCGAAGACCTGACACCGGCCGAAAACGAAATCGTCCTGCCCAAGACGTCGTCGGGGGTTTTCAATTCGACCGCTATCGACTACGTGCTGCGCAACCTTGAAACGCGGCACCTGATCATCGCCGGCATCGTCACCGACCAGTGCGTGGACATGGCCGTGCGCGACGCCGCCGACCGCGGTTACCTGGTGACGCTGGTGGAGGATGCCTGCGCGACTTACACGCCGCAGCGCCATCATGCCTGCCTGAACGCGATCAAGGGCTATTGCTGGATTAGCGACACCCAAACCGTGCTCGGCCGGTTGCAGGAGATGCAACCGTGAGCCAACGCCTGACGCCGCTGCCCATGACCACGCTCGTCACCACCGACCTGATCGGCGTCACCCGCGGCCGCTCGTTTCCCACGGACGAACTCGATCACTATCAAGCCACCGGTTGCGGCTGGGTGCCGGCCAACAGCGCACTGACCCCGCAAGACATCATCGCCACCGCCAATCCGTGGGGCGCTTATGGCGATTTGCGCTTGATACCCGATCTGAGCAGCCGGGTGACGGTCAGCAATGGCCCGGATGCCAATGCCCCGGCGCTGGACTTTATCCACGCCGACCTTAGGCAAACCGATGGCGGTGCATGGGGCGCTTGCCCGCGCACACTGCTGCGCAACGAGGTCGAGCGTTATCGCGCTGAACTGGGCGTGCAGGTCAATGCCGCGTTCGAACATGAATTCAACCTGTACAGCGGCGCGCCTAAGCAACTGGCGTTCTCCCTTGCAGCCCAACGCCAGGGCGCGGAGTTTGGTGGCTGGCTGCTCAGTGCCTTGCGGGCGGGCGGCGTCGAACCGGAAATGTTCCTGCCCGAATACGGCAAGCATCAATACGAAATCACCTGCCGCCCGGCCCTCGGCGTGGCGGCGGCGGATCGCGCGGTGAACGTGCGCGAAATCACCCGCGAGATCGCCCGCCAGATGGGCCTGGGCGTGAGCTTCGCCCCCAAGACCTCCGAGCATGCGGTGTGCAACGGTGTGCACTTGCACGTCAGCTTGCTCGACCTTGGCGGCCAGCCGTTGATGTACGACGCGGGCGCCGTCAATGGCCTGTCGACCCTCGGCCAGCATTGGGCCGCCGGTGTCCTGCATCACTTGCCGGCGCTCTGTGCCCTTACCGCACCGACGCCGGTGTCCTACGAGCGTTTGCAGCCGCATCACTGGAGCGCGTCTTACGCCTGCCTTGGGCAGCGCAATCGCGAAGCGGCGTTGCGAATCTGTCCGACGGTGGCCTTCGGCGGAAAATCCATCGCTGCGCAGTACAACCTTGAATTTCGGGCGATGGACGCGACCGCCTCGCCGCATCTGGCGATGGCGGCGCTGCTGATCGCCGGCCGCCTGGGCATCGAGCAGCGGCTGGCCTTGAACGCTATCACCGATGACGTGCCCGACGCCTTGAACGAAGAACAACGCCAGTCCCGAGGTATCGTCGCCCTGCCCGCGTCCGTTGCCCAGGCGCTGGACTGCCTGCGCAACAGCGAGGCATTGATCGAAGCCCTGCCAAACGCATTGCTCGAGAGCTTTTTCGCCCTTAAATCCGAGGAGCTGACGCTGACGGAACAGCTGTCGCCCGCCGAACTGTGTGAGCACTATGCACGCCTCTATTAAGTCCGCCGAATTCGGTCTTTTCACCGCGCCCGCCTACACGCTAAGCCGCGAAGATTCCACGCATCCGCTGCTGCTGGTGTGCGAACACGCCAGCCGTTTCATCCCGGCCGCACTGGACGACTTGGGACTGGACCACGCAGCGGCGCGCGAGCACATTGCCTGGGACATCGGCGCCCTGGCATTGGCCGAACATTTGGCCGAGGCGTTGGGTGCCACCTTGCTGGCAGCCAATTACTCGCGACTGTTGATCGACCTCAATCGTCCGCCTCACGCCCCCGACAGCATCCCGCTGTCGAGTGAAATCTATCCGATCCCCGGCAACCGGCACCTGGACGACGCCGCCCGCGAGTATCGCCGCGAATGCCTGTTCAACCCGTTCCATGCGAGGTTGCAAAGCCTGATCGACCAGCGTCTAGGCCAGGGCCGGCCGGTTCGGGTGGTGGGCGTTCACAGTTTCACCCCGGTGTTCCATGGCCAGCCGCGTACCCTGGAAGTCGGTGTGCTGTTCGGCAAATCCGAGGATTACGCCCAGCGCTTGATCGACGGGTTGCGCCAGCAGCCCTTGAAGGTTGCCGGCAACGAGCCGTACAAAATCAACCCGCTGGGCGACATGACCGTGCCCGTTCACGGCGACGCACGCGGACTGGAATCGGTATTGATCGAAGTGCGCAACGATCTGTTGCGCGCACCTGAAGACATCAGGCGCTGGGTCGGTTATCTGGCGCCGTTGCTGTAAAGGATCGAACGACCAATCGCAGCTGGGAAGCTGCACATCCCAAGGAGAAGGGCTTCATGGAAATAGAAGAATTTGGCTACAAGCAGGAGTTGAAACGTAGCCTGACGCTGACCGACCTGGTGGTCTACGGGATGATCTTCATGATCCCCATCGCACCGTTCGGGGTTTATGGTTACGTCAACGCCGAGGCGCCAGGCATGGTGCCGCTGGCGTACATCATCGGCATGGTGGCGATGCTGTTTACCGCGTTGAGCTACGGCAGCATGGCCCGGGCCTTCCCGATTGCCGGCTCGGTGTATTCCTACGCACAACGGGGTTTGAACCCACATGTCGGGTTTATCGCCGGCTGGTTGATGCTGCTCGATTACCTGCTGATTCCGCCGTTGCTGTACGTCTACGCGGCCACGGCGCTGAATCACTTGTACCCGGACATTCCGAAAGTCGGGTTCATCCTGGCCTTCCTGGTCAGCGCGACCTTCGTCAACCTGCGGGGCATCACCTTCACCGCGCGCCTGAACATCATCTTTCTATTGGCGCAGTTGGCGGTGCTGGGGATTTTCCTGTTCTACGCCTGGAACGCGCTGTACAACGGCGGCGGTCACGGTCAACTGACCCTGGCGCCGCTGTACAACCCCGAGACCTTCAATTTCGCCCTGCTGATGCAAGCGGTGTCGATTGCGGTGCTGTCGTTTCTCGGTTTCGATGCGATTTCCACCCTCGCCGAAGAGGTCAAGGGCGACCCCGGCCGCAGCGTCGGCAAAGCGGCGCTGATCACCCTGCTGGTGATGGGCGTGATTTTCGTCGCTCAGACCTGGATCGCCACGGACCTCGCCGCAGGCATGGGTTTCACCTCGGCGGACAGCGCGTTTTATGAGATCGCCGAGATCGCTGCCGGCAGTTGGCTGGCCACCCTGACCGGCATCGCCACGGCGCTGGCCTGGGGCGTGGCGGTGGCCATCACTTCGCAAGCGGCCGTCTCGCGCCTGCTGTTCGGCATGGCCCGCGACGGCAAACTGCCAAAAGTGCTGGCCAGGGTTCACCCGACCTACAACACGCCGTACCTGAGTATTTATCTGGTGGCGGCGCTGTCGCTGGTGATCTGCTACCTGTTCATCAACTCGGTAGACACACTGACCTCGCTGGTGAATTTCGGCGCGCTGAGCGGTTTCATGCTGCTGCACCTGACCGTCATCAACTTTTACTGGCGTCGGCAGCAGTCCGGCCAGGTGGTGCGTCACCTGATCTGCCCGGTGATTGGTTTCATCATCGTCGCCGCGATCATGTACAACATGGGGGTTGATGCACAAAAGCTCGGCCTGATCTGGATTGCCCTGGGCCTGGTGTATTTGTTTTTCCTCAACAGGCTGGGCGCCGGTACAGTGCTGGCCGATCCGAGCAACGTCTGACAAGAAAAAGAGCGGCGTCTGACAACAAATCAGGCGACCGCCGATTTAACGCGTGGAAACCGACAGTGATAGTCAGGTTCGGATACATCACCGAACCCTTTGATACAGGAGTGCATCCATGCTGGTCTTACGCCCAGTTGAATTAACCGACCTGCCCCAGTTGCAACAACTGGCCCGCGCCAGCCTGGTCGGCGTCACGTCCTTGCCGGACGACACCGAACGCCTGCGCACAAGGATTCTCGACTCCTGCGCCTCGTTCGAAAAACACGTGGAAGGCCATGGCCCGGAGAACTATTTCTTCGTCCTTGAAGACCGGTCCACGCAGCGCCTGCGGGGTTGCTCGGAGATCCTCGCCACCGCCGGGTTCAGCGAGCCGTTCTACAGTTTGCGCAACCGCCACTTCACCAGCGCCTCGCGCGAACTGAACATCGAGCACGGCGTCCCGACGTTGTCGTTGTGTCACGACCTGAATGGCCACACGCTATTGCGCGGCTTTCATATCGATGCGGCGCTGGAACGCACGCCGTCTTCGGAACTGCTGTCACGGGCGCGGCTGATGTTCATGGGCGCCCATGCGCAGCGCTTTGCCCAAGCGGTCATCACGGAAATCGTCGGTTACAGCAGTGAAGACGGGCAATCGCCGTTCTGGGATGCGGTGGGCAAGCATTTCTTCGACTTGCCCTACGCCGAGGCCGAGCGTCTGTGCGGGCTGGAGAGCCGAACCTTCCTTGCCGAACTGATGCCGCAATACCCGATCTATGTGCCGATGCTGCCTGAGGCCGCGCAAGCCTGCATCGGCCAAATCCATCCTGCTGGCCAGGAAGCGTTCGACATTCTTGAGCGCGAGGGCTTCGAGACGAACAGTTATGTCGACCTGTTCGACGGCGGCCCGACGTTGTATGCACGCCTGTCAAATGTGCGCTCCATCGCCCAGAGCCTGACCGCTACGGTGCAAACAGCGCCTGCCATCGACGCACTCGGGCGCTACCTGGTGAGCAACGACTCGCTGACGGGCTATCGCGCGATGGTCGCCGAGCTGGATGTCCAGCCGGGGCAACCCGTCAATCTGAGCGCCGAACTGTGCGCGGCCCTGAACGTGACCGATGGCAGCCCGATCCGGCTGATTGCCCTCTGAGCACCCTCAGGCCCCGTGCACAACGACAGCGCCCGAGCAGGCGCGCAGAAGGAGTCGCATCATGATTGTCCGCCCGGTTCACGTCGCCGACCTGCCCGCCCTGATGGACCTGGTGCAACGGGCCGGCCCGGGGTTCATCAACCTGCCCGCCAACGAGGAGCGCCTGTCGCACCGGGTGCGCTGGGCACAGCGGACGTTCGCCGGACAGGTTGAGCGCGCGGACGCCGATTACCTGTTTGTGCTTGAAGACGACGACCAGCAAGTGCTCGGTATCAGTGCATTGGCCGGCGCCGTCGGCCTGCGTGAGCCCTGGTACAACTATCGGGTCGGGCTGACGGTCAGCGCCTCGCCGGACCTGGGGATCCAGCGGCAAATCCCGACGTTGTTTCTGAACAACGAAATGACCGGCCAATCGGAAATCAGCTCGCTGTTCCTGCGCGACGATCAACGCCACGGCAACAATGGCCGGTTGCTGTCGCTGGGGCGCTTGCTGTTCGTGGCCGAGTTCCCGCACCTGTTCGGCGACAAGCTCATCGCCGAACTGCGTGGCCGCGCCGATGAACAAGGCTGTTCGCCGTTCTGGGACAGCCTGGGCCGGCACTTTTTCAAAATGGATTTCAGCCACGCCGATCATCTGTCGGGGCTGGGCAGCAAATCGTTCATCGCCGAACTGATGCCACGGCAACCGCTGTACACCTGCCTGCTCACCGAACAGGCCCAGGCCGTGATTGGCAAGGCACACCCCAATACCGAGCCGGCGCTGAAAATCCTCAGCGCCGAAGGCTTTGCCCACAAGGGCTACATCGACATCTTCGACGCCGGCCCGGTGGTCGAAGCCGCGATCCCGAAGATCCGCACGGTGCGCGATAGCCAGTCGTTGCTGCTGGTCATCGGTGAACCAGACGAGCACGCGCCGGTGTGGCTGATTCACAACCGCCGTCTGGAAAACTGCCGCATTACCACGGCCAGGGCACGACGGGTGGGCAACACCTTGATCGTCGACCGCCTCGTCGCCAAACGCCTGCAACTGCAACCGGGCAACTCGGTGCGCGCCGTGCCGTTGCTCAATCAACCGCGAAAGGCCGTGGCGGCGCGCACGGAGGCGCAAACCTCGACACCGGCAAGCCCCCGGAGCACTTGGAGCGGTATCGTTTCACCTGCTTGAAATTCGTCATCATCTTTCCCTCGTCCGCGTGATAGCCTTTTGTTCCTTCGGCGTTGACACTTTTGCTCAAGCCTTTCCATTCCCATTGCAGTGGTGGAACTCATATGACCAGGCTTTCCCATCAAGACTTGCGCCGTAACTTTCGCGAACTGTTCGCTTCCAATACCTGCTACCACACCGCCTCGGTGTTCGACCCGATGTCGGCGCGCATCGCCGCGGACCTTGGTTTTGAAGTGGGGATCCTCGGTGGTTCGGTTGCGTCGCTGCAGGTATTGGGCGCCCCCGATTTCGCCTTGATCACCCTCAGCGAGTTCGCCGAGCAGGCCACTCGCATCGGCCGCGTGGCCCAATTACCGGTCATCGCCGACGCCGACCACGGCTACGGCAACGCGCTGAACGTGATGCGCACCATCGTCGAACTGGAACGCGCCGGCATCGCCGCCCTGACCATCGAAGACACCTTGCTGCCGGCGCAATTCGGCCGTAAATCCACCGACCTGATCGGTGTCGCCGAAGGCGTCGGCAAGATTCGCGCGGCGCTCGAAGCCCGGGTCGACCCGGAGATGGCGATCATCGCCCGCACCAACGCCGGCATCCTGCCGATCCAGGAAATCATCAGCCGCACCCAGCAATACCAGCAGGCCGGCGCAGACGGGATCTGCATGGTCGGGGTGCAGGATTTCGACCAACTGGAAAAAATCGCCGAACACCTGAGCGTGCCGCTGATGCTGGTGACTTACGGCAACCCGGCGCTGCGCGATGACAAGCGCCTGGCTGAATTGGGCGTGCGCGTGACCATTGACGGTCACGGCGCTTACTTTGCCGCGATCAAAGCGACGTACGACAGCCTGCGCGAGCAGCGGCAGATCTTCACCCAGGCCTCGGACTTGAGCGCGACGGAGCTGACGCATACGTACACGCAGCCTGAGGATTACATTCGGTGGGCGGAAGAGTTCATGCGCGTTAAAGAGTGATGGGGTGAGGCAGGACGCCTTCGTCGGAACGCCTTCGCGAGCAAGCCCGCTCCCACCGTGGATCTCGGTTGAACCTGCATTGTGTGATCAACACATGATCCCTTGTGGGAGCTGGCTTGCCTGCGAAGGCGCCAGCTCAAACACTGCTAGACAGCCGTTTTGAACCCCTCCTCCCGCTGCAACGCCCGCGCCTGGATCACATCCAGAATCGCGCACCCTTCGCGCATCAGCAGATGCACCGCCCCGGTCACGCGCGTCAGATCGCAGTCTGAAATACCTTTCAAGCCAAGGCTGGACAACGTGTCCGCCAGATCGCGGACCACCGTGAAGCGGTGCGCCGCACACGCGGCAAGGTCGCTGAGTTCGCTGTGGGTATTGATGAAGAGCACCGGTTTTTCGGCGTCGTAGGTGTCGAGGGGAAGGAAGCGGGGCATGACTTGGTCGAACATGGGTATAGCTCCAGAAAGAACTTCCACCAATCGCGGCCAAGCGAAAAGGTGGCAGCTGTGAACGGGTTGGCCGACCGGCACCCATCAATCCGGCACACCCGAAGGTGTCCCGCGCACAGCCGCCATAACACGATATCCAGACATGGAAATGCCTGAACAATGACGCTGATGCGTTTTGAGTGCCCGACCGGCCAAGGTCGTTCGCGGAGTTTTCCGCGAGCCCGAACTATAGGGGTCGATACCAAAACGCGGCAACAGGGTACGTTGTAGGAAACGTCTTGAAAAGTTGTGCGCCGCAAGTTGATCGTCCCCGGCGTCGCATGGGAACGATCAGCAGCATGTGTTGCGCGCTCTTCACACCGAATCGAGCAATTGGCGAGACGGCTTGCCACCGGTGCGGCAGATGACCCGATTTCGGCCGGTGGTCTTGGCCTCATACAGCGCCTGGTCGGCATCGTTAAGCCACAACGTCGCCTCGGCGTGTGCCGGATTGAAGGCGGCCAGGCCTATGCTCAGGCTCACCTTCAACGCCGGGCTCTGCTCATAACCCAAGGTGACGAAGCGGTCGCGCAAGGCTTCCATGGCGGCAGCGGCGCTGCTCAGCGGCATGTCCGGCAGGATCACGCAGAACTCGTCGCCGCCATAACGCCCGGCGACGTCGGTGGCGCGCAGGTTCTGCTTGAGCATCTTGCTCAGTTGGCGCAGCACGATATCCCCGGCGACGTGACCGTAGGTGTCGTTGATGCTTTTGAAATGGTCGATATCGATCAGCGCAATCGCCCCGCCCTGCTGCTGGCGTTGGCAGCGCAGGTATTCGACCTCGAGTTGATCCTTCCACGCGCCGTGATTGAGCAGGCCGGTGAGGCTGTCGGTACGGCTGAGGGCCAGCAGTTCACGCTTGTGGCGGCCAAGGGTGGTGGCTTGACGGAAGCAGATCCAGCCCAGCGCCAACGGGTACAGGACCAATAGTGGCAGGCAGGCATACAGCTGCAACGGGCTGGTTTGCGCAATGAACGCGGGGCTGAAGACCAGCAGGCCGACGCCGAGCCCGAGCACTTGCGCGACCGCGCCTAGCAGCAGGAAACGCAAGCCGCCAAGGGCCACGTTATTCATGGTCATCATCGACAGCGTTACGGCGCTGGGCAGCGGGTTGAATTGCATGGCGGCGACCCAGAAGCCGCCGAGAAAGGCATCGACCAGCAAATTACGGTATTCGGCGTGATAAGGGCGCTCGGACCGCCGCGCCCATTGGTAAGCCAGATGCGGCCAGAGAATGCCGTTGAACAGCATCAACGCCCAGACCCAGGGCGCCGGATCGAGCGGGTACATCGCAGCGCCCACGCACAATAAACCAAGGGTCAGGCCCAGGGTTCTCGACGTGTAAAGCCTCCTGGCCAATGAAAGTCCCTTTTTTGCCGTTTTGCCCATGGGGGCCTCTGCACCGCTGAAAGAAATCTGCAAACACCGGGGTGGTCGGATGTGTCTGGAGTCTATCAGGGCAACGTTAAATAGCCATCACCGACGGGCAGCCTGAATACCCGGTCATCGGCGCTTCTGTTGTGCGCAATGTTTGGCTATACATGAAAGGAGGGTTCGCTAGACAACGATCAACAGGAGGCTCATGCAGACTTTTCAGGTGTTGATCATCGGCAGCGGTTTTGGCGGTCAGTGCGCGGCGGTCAACTTGCTCAAGGCCGGCATCGACGATTTCCTTTTGCTGGAGCGGCGGGACTTTTTCGGTGGCACCTGGTGCCAGAATACCTACCCCGGCGCCGCGGTCGACGTGCCCTCGCCGCTCTATTCGCTGTCGTTCGCGCCTTATCGCTGGACGCAGATGTTCGCCGGCCAGGCCGAGCTGCACCGCTACACCCAACATGTGGTGGAGCAATTCGGCTTGCGCGACAAAGTGCAGCTGAACGCCAATGTCGAACACATCGAATGGGACGACGATGCCAAGCGCTGGGCCGTGCACACCGCCAGCAAAGGCACGTTCTACGCGCAGTTCCTGATCAACGCCACCGGGCCGCTGAGCCAACCGGTCATCCCGCACTTCGACGGCATCGAGCGCTTTCAGGGCAAGACTTTTCACACGAACAATTGGGATCACGCCTACGACTATCGGCATAAACGCGTGGCGATTGTCGGCAGTGGCGCCAGTGCGGCGCAGGTCATCCCGGTGATTGCGCCGGATGTCGAGCATTTGCATGTGTTTCAACGCACCGCGCACTGGGTGTTGCCTCGGGCAGATCGGGTCTTCGGGCCGTTCCAGCGCTGGCTGCTCGGGTTGAAGCCCGCCTACAAGCTGCTGCGCTGGATGATTTACTGGCAGTTCGAGACCCGGGTCATCGCGTTCAAATATTCCAGGCCGGCGATTCATCTCGTGCAGCAGCAGGCCCTGCGCTTGCTCAAACGCCAGGTGCCGGACCCTGAACTGCGCCGCAAGTTAACCCCGGACTTCACCATCGGCTGCAAACGCGTGCTGGTGTCCAGCACCTATTACCCGACGCTGAGCCGCCCCAACGTGACGCTGCACAGTCGCGAACAGGGGATCAAGTCCATCGATGAAACCGGCATCCTCACCCAGGACGGCCAACACATCGACCTGGACCTGATCGTCTGGTCCACCGGTTACGACGCCACCGACGGGGTGATTTCCTATCCGGTGACCGGTCGTCAGGGCACGCAGCTCAAAGACGTCTGGGCGCAATACCCGCGCGCGTACCTGGGCACCAGCCTGCCGGAGTTCCCCAATCTGTTTATCGTCACCGGGCCCAACACCGGAATCGGCCACACCTCGGCGCTGTTCATCATCGAGTCGCAGATGAATTACATCCTCGACTGCATCCGCACCCTGAAAAAACAGGGTTTACGCAGCATCGAAGTTCGCCCCGAGGCGGAACGTACCTACACTGAAATGATCCATCGAGAGATGGAGCGCACGGTATGGAAGTCCGGCGGCTGCCACAGTTGGTATCAAAGCAAGAGCGGTCATGTGATCGCCATGTTTCCGGGGTTCAGTTTCAGCTACCACCGGTTGACCCGGGCACTGAAACCCGCAGACCACATTTTGTCCTGAACACGTAAAAGGAAGTCGTCCGATGCTCGTGCTAGTTGTCCTCATCGCGGTGTTCGTGGCCTGGAGCTGGTTGAGCTACCCGGCCATCGGTTATTGGATCTATGACTGGAGCATGGCCATAGAAGCCAAGTTGTATCGGTTGCACAAAATTGTCGTGCCGATCAACGAGATGACCGTCTCGACCTGGCAAGGCGGGCCGTATGAAGCCTCCAGCAGCGTACTGATGCTGCACGGCTACAGCGCCGACAAAAACCTCTGGCTGCGTTTCGCCCGGCACTTCGTCGGCAATTACCGGGTGATCATTCCCGACATCGCCGGCCACGGTGAAACCGGGTTCAAGGCCGGTGGCGGCTATGACATCCCGCTGCAAGCCAAACGCATCATTCAGCTGCTGGATGTTTGCGGCGTCGACAAAGTGCACGTGATCGGCAACTCGATGGGCGGCTATATCGCGGCATGGCTGGCGGCCACCTACCCGGACCGGGTGGCCTCGGTGGCGCTGATCGACCCGGCCGGCGTGACGGCGCCCGAAGCCAGCGACATGGAGCGCCAGTTGGCCAAGGGGCACAACCCGTTCCTGATCCATTCACGGGAGGAATTCCGCCGCTTCTACGCCATGACCATGGCCGAACCACCTTGGGTGCCCGGCGTGGTGCTGGACGCGATTGCCCAGCGCTACGAACAGAATCGCGAGGAGCTGGAAGAAATCTTCAAGGACTTCCACGCCAGCCCGCCGATGGAACCGCGACTCGCCGACATCAAGTGCCCGGCACTGTTGCTCTGGGGCCACAAGGACCGCTTGATCGATGTCAGCAGCGTGGCGGTCTGGAGCAAAGGCATTGTCGATTTGCGGGTACATATTTGGGATCACATCGGGCACATGCCGATGGTTGAACAACCGGCGAATACGGCGCGGCTGTACCGCGAGTTTCTGGGGTCGCTGCGTTCGGAGAGCCGTTCTGTCCTCTAACCACCGCCCCTTGGTGTAGCAGGTGACCTGTGGTGAGGGGGCAGTGGCTACGGGATGGGTTAAGCAGTCCTTGGCAGAATGAAGTCCGTAAGATTCTTCGTTTGTCGGCGCCGCTGAAGGCTGCGATCTTTTCGCACATCCTTTACGTCACCGCGCCAGGAATTCTTCATGAGCCACCCGAGCTTCGTCAGCCCTGACCTGATCCGCCAACGCTTTTCCAAAGCGATGTCCGACATGTACCGCGAAGAAGTGCCGCTGTACGGTGCGCTGCTGGAGCTGGTGGAGAAAACCAACCGCCACGTACTCGACAGCGAGCCGCAGATCGCCCGGCAGCTCGACAGCACCGGCGAAATCGAGCGGCTCGACCTCGAACGTCACGGCGCGATCCGCGTCGGCACGGCGGCGGAACTGGCGACCCTCGCCCGCCTGTTCGCGGTGATGGGCATGCAGCCGGTCGGTTACTACGACCTGACGCCCGCCGGCGTGCCGGTGCATTCCACTGCGTTCCGCGCGGCACACGAAGCGGCGTTGCAGGTCAGCCCGTTCCGGGTGTTTACCTCGCTGCTGCGTCTGGAATTGATCGAAGACCGGGAACTGCGCAGTTTCGCTCAATCGGTCCTGGATAAACGCCAGATCTTCACTGCAAAAGCGCTTGAGCTGATCGAGCGCGCCGAAACCGAGGGCGGTCTTGCCGAAGAGCAAGCGCAGGACTTCGTCGAGCAGGCGCTGGAAACCTTCCGCTGGCACCACAGCGCCACCGTCACCGTCGAGCAATACCAGCAACTGAGCGCCCAGCATCGGCTGATCGCCGACGTGGTGGCGTTCAAAGGCCCGCACATCAATCACCTGACGCCGCGCACCCTGGACATCGACATCGTCCAGGCGCAAATGCCGGCCCACGGCATCACCCCCAAAGCGGTGATCGAAGGCCCGCCACGCCGTCAGTGCCCGATCCTGCTGCGCCAGACCAGTTTCAAGGCGCTGGACGAGCCCATTGCGTTCACCGATCAAGCGCAGACCCGTGGCAGCCACAGCGCGCGCTTCGGTGAAATCGAGCAACGGGGCGCTGCGCTGACGCCCAAGGGCCGCGCGCTGTACGACCGCTTGCTCAACGCCGCGCGTGACGAGTTGAAAGACTTCCCCAATGAGAGCAATGCCGCGCGCTACAACGCGCTGATGACGCAGCACTTTGGCGAATTCCCTGACACCTATGAAGGCATGCGCCAACAGGAGCTGGCGTACTTTCGCTACTTCGTCACCGAAAAAGGCCAAGGCGCGGACGCGTTGAAATCGTTGACGCTGGAAGAATTGCTCAGCGCCGGCTATTTGCGGGTCGAGCCGCTGGTGTATGAAGATTTTCTGCCGGTGAGTGCCGCGGGGATATTCCAGTCGAACCTGGGCGATGCGGCGCAAACCCATTACGGCGTGCATTCAAACCAGCAAGCGTTTGAACAGGCGCTTGGCCGGCCGACGATTGATGAACTGGGGTTGTACGCCGAGACGCAACGGCGTTCGATCGAGGCGTGTTTTGCGCTCTGAAAACCGGAAGTGAATCTGTAGCAGCTGGCGCAGCACGTTGCGCCAGCTGCTGCAGGTTTAACGGAGCTTGGCCAGCAACGCCTCGGCACCCGCCTTCGAAGACGCCGGATTCTGCCCGGTGATCAGCAACCCGTCAGTCACCACGTAGCTCGCCCAATCGTCACCCTTGGAATACTCCCCGCCCTTCTGCTTCAGCATGTCCTCCACCAGAAACGGCACCACCTTCGTCAGTTGCACCGCCTCCTCCTCTGTGTTGGTAAACCCTGTCACACGCTTGCCCTTGACCAGCGCCTGACCATCCTCACCCTTGACGTGACGTAACACGCCCGGTGCGTGGCAGACCGCCGCGACCGGTTTGCCGGCCTTGATGAACGCCTCGATCAGCGCGATTGAATAGGTGTCCTCGGCCAGGTCCCATAGCGGACCATGGCCACCGGGATAAAACACGGCGTCGTAATCTTCCGGTCTCACGGTGCTCAGCACCGCCGTGGAGGCCAACGCGGATTGGGCGGCGGAGTCCATGCGAAAACGCTTGGTCTCGTCTGTCTGGGAGTCCGGCTCGTCACTTTTCGGGTCCAGCGGTGGTTGACCGCCCTTGGGCGAGGCCAACGTCAGCTGCGCACCGGCCTCCTTGAAGGCGTAATACGGTGCGGCGAATTCTTCCAGCCAGAACCCGGTTTTCTTGCCGGTGTCACCCAATTGATCGTGGGACGTTAAAACCATCAGGATTTTCATGTCGTTCTCACTTCATTTCAGGATTATTCGGACGCACAGAGCGCTTCACGACTGTTTCAGTGACCACTCGCGGCACCGGTTTGTTGCATTCGTGAAGGGTGCCGAGGGTCGGATAGTTGGCCAGCACACGACTCACCCGCTGCCAATAGAGGCCCAGGGATAGAAAGCGAGAAAGGTTTGATTGGTATCTGAACGGCGGCTGCCGTTGTCGTCCTGGCGTTGAAACAAGCCGCGAAGTTAACGCCTTGCCGCCGGTGCGTGTCGCACTTGAAAGGTGTTCGCCCAGTGTAATGGCCTGGCAATCCATGCACCGGTAAAGAGCCCTGACACTGGGCGAACGGGAGGCATTTTAATGGAAGTTGCGCAATATGTCCGCGCCTTAAACAAAAGAAATTTACTGAAATAACATCTCTTGAATGTCGTCCTTAATACCATTAGTTGAACTTATCTTTCGGACATCAAACTGATTGTTCTTGTACAAATAGTTGTACAAGAACAACCAATATATATAGAGCTAACGCTCAACTTCAGTGTTGGGTCGTCACTTTCAGAATGTCGGTATAGGTCACGACAACGTCCTGCCCCACCTTCAAATCCTTCAGTTTGGCTTGCACTTCCGGCCTGACGACCTCAACGGTTTTCGATTGGCCGGCCGGGTTTTCGAAGGTGAGTTTGTGGTTTTTGACATCAATGTGGGTGATTTTCAGTTGAACTTGTATCTGGCGGTAAGCTTCGCCCCCAGGGTTGGGATTGTCCTTAGTGGCGCGAATTTCGCCGGTGCGTTCAACAGCACCTGGCAGGCCCTTACTGACATCAGTTTCGAGGTAAGCCGCGACCGAATGGAGAACATCGACCTTGACCTCATCGCCTGCTTTCAGATGGTTCAGGTCTTTTGCCTGGTCAGTCAGTTGCACATGGACTTCACGACCTTCCGGGCCTTTCAGAACGACTTGGTGATTGGCAGCATCGACCGAAACGACGCTGGCGGTCACCTGATCAGCCTCCACGGCCTCAGACAATGGAATGTCCGCCGCCATGGCGCTCAGGCTGGCGGCCGACAGCAACGTCGCGAGGGTGATGGCTTTCGTCAGTGCGTGGAGTTTCATAAGTAATGCTTTCCCTGTTAATAGATGGCAGCAGTCAGCGCTGGCGCGCAGGTCAGCGCCGACCGTGCCACTGAGCATAGACGCTGTTCAGGGAGTGTTGGCTGTTTCTTGCGCGGTGGATTCACCGCTGTCGGTGCCTTTGCCGCTGTCCTTGCGCCGGTTGGGATCGGTGGGGCGCAAAGCATCGTTGTCGCGCTCGACTTCGCCCGGTGGCCGGGGTTCGTCAGGGTGTTCGGAATCGGGTTTCATCTCGGGTCTCCTCAGGCATCGGGATCGTCAACCGCTTGGGCGACGTTTACGGCGGGCGAGTCCTTGTGGGATTGCTCGGCCTTGTCCTTCAGGGCCTGCCACTGCTCGAGGTCAATGGCGCCCTGCCCCAGCAAGTCGTCGGCCAGCCGCAGCAGTTCGCTGTAGTGGGCGTCGGGGGATTGCTGCCAGTAGGCCTTGTCGTCGAACAAGCGTTGCCACGCGGCAAGGTCCGGCAGGGTGAGGTCGTCGCTCATGGCGGGCTCCTGTGAACGGGCTTCATTACGTAGGAGGACGTGGCGACGCCGAGAGTTCCGACTCAATAACCGGTCATTTCCAGGTAGCCCGTGCCCCCGTCGAATTGCACCGGTCCTTCCCAATAGGGAATGCGCAAATCCATCCAGGCGTTGGGGTTGAGGGCGTTGAGGGTGATGTCGAGGTGTTTGCCGGGAATTTTGATCGACCAACGCACCGGCATCGACCGTCCGGCGACCTTGGCGGTGTCTTGCGGGGTCAGGCGGATGTCGTCGGCGTGCAGTAGTTGCGTCTGGCCTTGGGCGTCGATCCAGGTGCCGGTGATGTAAGGCGCGCCGTCCTGTTGCCGCAGGCGGAAAAGCATCACCTGTTCGCCGCTGTCCAGGTGCAGGGAGAACCAGTCCCAACCGCTTTGATTGGCAGCCAGCGGCTGGCTGCTCCACTCGCGATCAAGCCACGCCGGACCGCTGACTTCATAGCGTTTACCGTCGATGTCCACTGTGCCGTCGGCCTGAAAAAACGGCTGGCTGTAGTAGTACGACGCCTGGCCTTGTTCGGACTTCTGGCTGAAACCCTTGTCGCCCTGCAATACCAACGGCCGCGTGGAGGTCAGGCGCAGTTGATAGCTGAAATCCTTGCCTCGCGCGCTCAGTTGCAGGTCGGTCAAAGGGTCGGCCGCCTGACTGCTGAAACGCCAGTCATCAATCCACGCGGCGAACGGTGCGAGGCTCACGCCCGCCTGCCCGATGCCACCCCGGGCGTAACGTTCGGCGGCATGATGAGACGTCGCGGACGTCACCGCCGCATGCCCGAGCCAGAGCGTCTGGTTGCCCCAGCCCGCGACCTCGGGCGTCGCTTTCAACGCACTGCGAAACAGCGTCCATTGCACGCCGAACTCGCGACCCTGAGCGTCCTTGAGATTGGCGGTGACGTACCACCATTCGATGCGAAAACCGTCATGCGGCCCATGATCCGCCGGGAAGCTGAACACTCGACCGGGCACCACCGGCGTGAACGCAGCGGCCTCGCTGCCCAAACCGGCGAAGCCCTTCTCAACGGGCGTCGAGTTGTCGCAGCCGGCTAAAAGCAGCAGCACCAGTGCCAGGCAAACCTTAATCCCCATGTGCAAACGTCCTGAGCAAGTCCGCCGGTTGCGTGCGGTACAGCGAGTACAGGGGCCACGCCGAGGCCAGCAATGTCGCGATCAGCGCCAGCCCCATCAATTGCAACAGTTGCAACGGAAACAGCCGCAACGGCAGGCGCCAGCCGAAGGCCTGGACGTTTATCACCGCGTCCAGGCACCACGCCAGGGCGATCCCCAGCGGCAGCGCCAGCACCAGCGTTAACACCGCCAGCAACCAGGTTTGCCCGAGGTTGAGCAGCATCAACTGGCGTCGCGTTACGCCCAGCGCCCACAGCGGCGCGAGTTGCCCAAGTCGGCTTTGGCTTTGGGTCAACAGGCTGATGAACAGTGCCACGCCCGCGACACACAAGGTCAGGCTGTTGAGCGCGGCGGTGGCGGCGAAAGTGCGTTCGAAGACTTGCGTCGACCAACCCTTCAGCCGCGCCTGATCGACAATGCGGCTGTCATCCAGCGCAAAGCGTGCTTGCAGGGTTTTCAAGAAAACCGGAATCAACGCCGGCTCAATGCGCAGGTTGAAACGGTTGGGCGTCAGTTGCGGCCAGCCGCGCAGCAAATGGTTGTAATTGACCAGCAGGTGGCCCTTGGGGTTGCCATAGTCGGCGTAGATGCCGACGATGCGCGGCGACCAGTTGCCGCCCGGCGTGGGAATGGTCAAACGGTCACCGAGACGCACTTTCAGACGCCGCGCCAGTTGTTCGCTGAGCATCAGTGCGTCGTCCTTGGCCAAGCGCTCCCAGGGGTTGTCGCCGACGGCTTCGAGCAATGGCCAGTGCTGGCGATAGGTCGGGTGATCGATCACGCCAAACACGTCCGCCGGCCAGCCTTGCAACTGGATCGACACCTGCCAGCTAGGCAGCACGGCGGTCACTGAAGGCTGCTGTTTGAGCCAGGCATTCAACTCGCGGGCCTGCGCCGGGTTTTGCGGGTTGATATACAGCTCGGCGGTCAGCCGCGGTTCGAGCCAGTCGCTGAAGGTCTGGCGAAAACCCGAGGTCATGCTGCCGGCACCGATGTTCGCCGCCAGCGCCAGCAGCAGCGCCATCAACGCCAGGCTCAACGCCGGCAATTGCTGGCGGCAATCGGCGACAAACCATTGGCCGAGCACCGAGTGGCTGCGCTGCAACAGCAGGTTCAACACGCCATTGAGCACCACCGGCAACGCCAGTGCCGCGCCGAGCAACAGCGCGGCCATCAAGACAAAACCGCTGGCCAGGCTGTCACCCCAAATCAACGCACTCAGTGCAATGCCCACCGCGATCACCGCCACCCAACCCTGACGCCGCAACCAGCGCGCGTGCGCCTGATGCCAGGCTTGCGGATCAGCCAGCGCCAGCAATGGCAAACGCGCCGCCCGCAGCAAACTGTTGGCACCGGCCAGCAACGCGCCGAGCACACTCAGGCCAATGCCGCTGAGCCACCACCACGGGCTCAAGCTCAATTGCCCCGCCACTTCGGCGCCGTACAACCCGCGCAAACTGGCGGCGACATCCGGCAGCAATACGCTGGCCAACAGGTAGCCACTGACCACGCCCGCGAGGCCGCCGAGCAGCGCCAGACCACCGAGTTCAACCGCCAGACAGGTCATCAACAGGCGCGCGCTGACGCCACAGGCGCGCAGTGTTCGCAGCAGGCCTCGGCGTTGCTCCAGCGCCAGGCCGATGGCCGCGTGAACAATGAACAGGCCGACCACGAACGAGAGGAAACCCAGGGCGTCGAGGTTCAGGTGAAAGCTCTCGGTCAGGCGCGAAAGGTTGTTTTCTTCGCCGCTGGTTTTCAGCTGCAATTGGCCTTTGTATTGATCGGGCAATGCCGCGCTGAAATCCTTCGGCAACAGCAGGCGTGACAGTTGTTCCGGCAAGCCGAGAATCTGCTGGGCGTAGCCGATGTCCACCAGCAACACGCCGGGGGCCATGTCCGCTTCAGCGTGCAGCGGCGGCAGCGCCACGCCAGTGCTGCTCAGCGGTCGTTCACCTTCGTGCAGACCCAGCATCTGCAAGGTCTGCGGTGAAATCCAGGTGCTGCCCGGCGGACTGAAAAACCCGACAACCCGCTCCATCGCCAGGGCCTGCCCGGCCACGGCGGAACCGGCCGGCAACGTTACCGGATCGATGCCCATCAATTGCAGACGCTGGCCTTCATGGCCCTGGAGGTTCAACCGGCCTTGCAACACCGGCGACACCGGCCAGCCGGCACGACGCAGGTCGATAAACAACGCCTGGGCAAAGGTCGCGCCGCTGGGTGCAGTGAGGCTGGCTTGCGGTTCGCCGCCGATCAACTGACTGGCCCGCGCGTAACTGTCCCGCGCCTGGCTGTTGAGCGCCTGCACCCCGGTCAGCAGGCTGGTGGCGAGCCAGAGCCCGGTCAGCACGCTGAAAAACTGCACCGGGTGCTGACGCCAATGGCTCAGCAGCGCGCGCAATGTCTCACGAAAAATCCGCACCTCAGCGCTCGTCCGTGCCAGCCAGACGGCCACGGTGCAGCAGCACTTTTTCCGCCAGCCGCGCGGCAACGCGGGGGCTGTGCGTGACCATCAACAAGGTGGTCGGGCTGTCGTCGAGCAGTTCCAGCAGCAACTTCAACACGTCATCGCTGGTGGCTTCGTCGAGGCTGCCGGTAGGTTCGTCGGCCAGCAGCAGTTTCGGCCGCGACGCCAGCGCGCGGCCCAGCGCAACCCGCTGCTGTTGCCCGCCCGACAACTGCTCGGGATAACGCCGCAGCACATCGCTCAGGCCCAACCGCTTGACCAGATGCGCCTGCCAACGCGAATCGTGCCGCCCGGCCAGACGTGCCTGAAACGCCAGGTTGTCTTCGACACGCAAGCTGCCGATCAGGTTGAACTGCTGAAACACCAGGCCGATTTCGGTCCGGCGCCAGTTCGCCAGTTGCCCTTCATTCATTTGGTCCAGCCGATATTCACCGCTGCGGATGCTGCCTTGATCGACCTTGTCGAGCCCGGCGATCAAGTGCAGCAAGGTGCTTTTGCCGCTGCCCGACTCGCCCATCAACGCCAGGCTGCTGCCGTTTTTCAAGGTCAGGTCGATGCCTTGCAGCACCGGCAGCGGACCTTGCGGGGTGGCGTAACTTTTGAAGACACCTTGAACCTGAAGCATGGGCAAATCCGTTTGAGAAACGAGAGGCAAGGATAGCGGCCTTGCATGGTTTTTGTCCGTTGACGATTGCTGGCGCGCCTGGCCGGCGCCCTACCCTTGAGGCTGGCTTAACCATAACGATAAAAAACGGAGACTTCATGCCTCGTTTCATTTTGAGCCCTCGTGGCCTGCTGGCCTGCCTGATCACCGCGTGCCTGACGCACCCGGTGTACGCCGTGGATGAGCCGGCCAACGCCAGTTCCATCACGGCCACGAACAACTCGGCGGTGTTGCAACACCTGCCTTTCAGTGACCGCACCGATTTCGAATCGGTCAGTCGCGGCTTGATCGCGCCGTTCAAAGGCCAGGTCAAGGACCCGTCCGGCAAGGTCATCTGGGACATCGGCGCCTATGATTTCCTCGACAAGGATCAGTCACCGGCCTCGGTCAACCCGAGCCTGTGGCGCCTGGCACAGCTCAGTGCGCACGCCGGTCTGTTCGAAGTCAGCCCGAAGATCTATCAGGTGCGCGGTTTCGACGTGGCGAACATGACGATCATCGAAGGTGACGACGGCCTGATCATCATCGACCCGCTGACCATGGCGGAAACCGCCAAGGCGGCCCTGGCGCTGTACTACGCCAATCGTCCGCAAAAACCGGTGGTGGCGGTGATTTACAGCCACACCCACGTCGACCATTTCGGCGGGGTGCGCGGGGTGATCGATGAGGCAGACGTCAAGGCCGGCAAGGTCAAAGTGTTCGCGCCAGCCGGGTTCATGGAACACGTGATGAGCGAGAACGTGTACGCCGGCAACGCCATGAGCCGCCGTGCGCAGTACCAGTTCGGCAGCCTGCTGCCGCGTGGCGAGAAAGGCCAGGTCGACTCGGGCATGGGCAAGAGCTTGCCCACCGGTGGCACCATTACTCTGATCGAGCCCACCGACCTGATCAGCCAGGAACTGGAAACCCGCACCATCGCCGGTATCGACGTCGAGTTCCAGCTGACGCCGGGCACCGAAGCGCCGTCGGAAATGAACCTCTATCTGCCGCAATTGCGTGCCTTGTGCATGGCCGAAAACGCGACGCAAATGATGCACAACATCCTCACGCCGCGCGGCGCGCAAGTGCGTGATGCCAAGGCCTGGGCGCAATATCTCGACAGTAGCCTGGCGCGTTACGGCGACAAGAGCGACGTGCTGTTTGCCCAGCACAACTGGCCGACCTGGGGTGGCGAGCGCATTCGAACGTTCCTGGCCGATCAGCGTGACATGTACGCGTTTCTCAACGACCGGACCTTACACCTGTTGAACCAGGGCCTGACGCCGATGGAAATCGCCGAGAACATGCAGAAGCTGCCGGGCGATCTCGACCAGAAATGGTACACCCGTGGTTACTACGGCTCGCTGAGCCACAACTCGCGGGCGGTGTACCAGCGCTACATGGGGTTCTACGACGGCAACCCGGCCAACCTCAATCCGCTGCCGCCAGTGGACACCGCCAAACGCATGGTCGAGGCCATGGGTGGTGGTGCGGCGGTCGTCGAAAAAATCCGCGCGGCGATGGCCAAGGGTGATTACCGCTGGGCTGCGCAGTTGGGCAATCAATTGATCTTCGCCGAGCCCGACAACGCCCCGGGCCGCAGCGCCCAGGCGGATGCGCTGGAGCAGCTGGGCTATCAAAGCGAGAACGCGACCTGGCGCAACATGTACCTGACCGGGGCGATGGAACTGCGCAATGGCGTGCCGCAGCATGCCGGCAGTTCGGTGTCGGTGGACATGGTGCGGGCGATGACGCCAGACATGTTCTTCGATTACCTGGCGATTCGGCTCGACAGCGAAAAGGCCGTGGGTCATGACCTGACGCTGAACTGGACGTTCGACGATCAGCACAAGGATTTCAACCTGACCTTGCGCAATGGTGTGTTGACGCATCGCACGGGGCTGAATCCGGCGGCGGATGCCAGTGTGACGCTGAGCAAGGCGACGCTGGAACAGATCAGCCTGACGCAGCTGGATTTTCCGACGGCGATGCAGAAAGGGTTGGTTAAAGTGCAGGGCAACGGCAAGAAGCTTGGAGAATTGCTGGGGAGCCTGGACAGTTTCAGTCCGCAGTTCAATATCGTGACGCCTTAAGACCGCGTCGCGTCCTTCGCGAGCAAGCCCGCTCCCACACTGGATCTGTGTTGCTCACAAATTCAGTGTGGGAGCGGGCTTGCTCGCGAAGGCTTGCTGTCCAGTTACGCTGGAATCACTTCAACCGCCGGCATCCGCCACTGCTGCGAAATCACCTCTCGCCCCGGCCCATACAAGCGCAAAACCAGGGTAAACGCCCCGCTCGCCGGCGTCGGCAACCAGTTGCTCGGTGCTTGTGGCACCGACGGCTGCAGCACCAGCGTCACCCCGCCATCGGCATCCACCTGCAAACTGTCGCGGCTGCTCAGGCAATAACGATCAATCGAATTGGCCACCAGTTGCCGGTCGGGCAAGTCATACAGCGTCAACGACCAAAACTCCGTAACCGGCGGCAACTGCCCCGGCGCGAAGTGCAGCTGGTAACGACGACCGCCCTGCAACGGCTGGCCCTGGTTGTCCTGTCGGGAACCGGTGTAAAACGCCTCCTCCACACTGTTGCCATAAATACCGACATTGGCGGCGACGGCGCGGTTGAGGTAGTTGCCGTGCAGCGCCTCGCGTGTGCCAAACAGGCCGAGGGTGGTGCGCACTTGGGTCACCGCCGTTTTCAGTTGCGCTTGCGCAGCCTGAATCCCGTCGATCAATGCCTGCCGCACTGGCGCCGATAAGCCATTCACCTCGAACGCCTCACCCGCAAGGATGCCGATCCGTGCGAACCGTGCACGCAACGCCTGTTCTGACGGTTGCGTCGGGCACAGCGTGAGGATCTGATTGAGTACGGCAATGAAATCCGGCCCCAAGCCAGTCTTGCTGTCCCACGCCGGCCAAGCGATCACGGGCGCCGCGTCCGGTGCCGGGCTGGCGGTGTATTCATGCAGTGCACGCAAACGGTATTGCTGCTGCAGAGCGCGCACCGCTGGCAAGTCATCGGCGTTTCGCAACCCGGTCCGTCCAAGCACCATGACGATCTCGGTCTCGCTGCGCAGCACGGCCTTGATCCCGGGCGGCGTCGCACCCTGCCAGTCCGGCCCGGCGATCAGGTAGTCGCCGGCCTCGCGGCCGGTGCTAAGCACGCCGACGTAGCCAAAGTTGTGGGTGTACTGGTCGACCAACTGGTGAACGTAATAACGGTCTTTGTCGACCGCCGGCACGCTCAGCACTTGCGGTTCGCTGCGCAGGTCGAGCCAGGCCCACGAGTACGGCGTGTCGTTGTTCGGCGTGACGATTTCGCGGTTCTTCGGGGTGTACAACTCGCTGTAGTGCCGGAAGCAATTAAAGCCGCCGACGTACTCCGGCGCGGCAGGATTGAGCAGCTGTTTTTCCATCGTCTGGTAATGCATGAGCATCGGGTAGGCGTAAATCCAGGCCTCCTGCGCATTGCTCCGCACGTCATCGACGTCCGCGGCCAACAACCAGCGTGGAATCATCAAACTTCCTCCAAGTACACCCATGCCGCCGAGCACCCGGCGACGACTGACGGTCAGGTTCATGGCTCGATCCTCGCGATGGTCGGCAACTGATAGCTGCCATCCAGCGCCCCGGCCTTGGGCAGGTACAAGCGTAGCAGCAGGTTGAACGGGCCTTGCGGCGTCGGCAGCCAGTTGCCTTGCTGTTGCGTCGGTGCGGCGGGCTGCAGGATCAGGGTCAGGCCGCCGTCGGCGTCGTAGTGCAAGTCCGGGCTGCGGTCGCCCAAGGCGTAACGCTGGATCGGATTGGCCGCGAGCAATTGGCTGCTGCTGTCGTACAGCGTCAACGACCAGAAGGCGTTTACCGGTGGCAACTGCCCGGCCGGGAAATGCAGGCGATAAGCGTGGGTGCCGTCCAGCGTCTCGCCTTGGGCATCGTGCAACGCCATCGGGTAAACCGCTTCAACCGGATCGTTGGCATAGATGTAGCGCCAGGCGACAGCGGCGCGCGTCAGGTCGTCGTCGCCGAACTTGCCGACATTGGCCGGGGAGCGAAACCAGCCCTGCTGTTCTACCGAAACTTTGCTTGAAGCCGCACGGACTTGCTCGCGACCCGCCTCGGCGCCCTGGGCAATCGCTTCACTCAAGTCTGCCGGTGGCGCAAACGCGGCGCCGGGCGTGAGGCCGATGGCTGCGAAGCGTTGCAGTTTGGCGCGCTCGCTGGGGGTCCATTCATGCAGCGGTGCCAGTGCGTTGAACGTGCTGAACAGCGCCTGCGCCGGCCCTTGCTTGGTGTCTTGATACGCCGGCAATCGCAGCGGTGCCAGGTCCGGCGCGGCGCCACCCATCACGCTGGAAAGCGGTTGCAGCACATAGCCCATCATCACCTTCGCCGCGTCTTTCTGATCGGCTTCGCCTTTGACTTCGGTACGCCCGAGCAGAAACACCAGGCGACTCGGCGAGCGAATCACGCCGCTGAAACCCTTTGGTGTCGGGCCCTGCCAGTCCGGCCCGGCAATCAGATAGCGTCCCGCCTGGCTGCCCGTGGCGCGGGTGCCGATGTAGTCGAGGTTGTCAGTGCGCATGTCGACCAGTTGGAAGCTGTAATAGCGACCTTCCACCGCTGGCACGTCCAGCACTACCGGTTCGCCGCTCAGGTCGAGCAAGGCGCGGGAGTAGAAGGTGTCGTTGTTTGGCGACACCACTTTGTTGTCCTGCGGCCCGAACAATCGCGGCTCGCTGTAGAGCCGGTTGAACGGCAGTTTGGCGGCGATGGCGCTGAGCACTTTGTCGTGCTCGACGGTGGCGTAGGCAAAGACGTAAGCCTCCTGCGCCAGCGCTTTGGTCTGAGGTTGATCGAGGGTGGCAGCGTGAGCAGTGCCCAGGCTTGCGCCCAGGGCGAATGCGGATATCCAGTAGCGCATGGCAGATCTCCTGGCAGATAACAGTGACCCCGGTGGGAGCGGGCTTGCTCGCGAAGGCGATGTGCCAGGCAATGTCGATGGCGACTGACCCACCGCTTTCGCGAGCAAGCCCACTCCCCCATTGGGTAGGTGGGCGGCTTGGAAATTGCGCTTATTTAGCCCAGCGACGCAGGTCCGACGGGGTGTAGTCATCGGTCTTGGCCGCGAAGCCGACCCGCATCGGCTCGGTCTCTTCGTTGGCCAGGCCACCGGCGTAGTAACGCCCGGAAATCAGGTCATAGGAGGTTTCCAGCACGTTGTAGGTGAAACCATGGTCGTACTGCTGAATGGCGTGCAACTCACCGCTGCGCCACAGTTCGCCACGACTGTCGTACTGGTCCGATTGAGCGATCTGCCAGCTGTCCTCGTCGACATAAAAGCGCCGTTTGGCGTAGATGTGCCGGGCATTGGGTTTAAGCGTGGCCTCGACCACCCACACCCGGTGTTTCTCGTAACGCGCCAGGTCCTGATTGATGTGATTGGGCTTGATCACCTCGTCGTACTTGAGCGCATGGCTGCCGATCTTGTAGCTGTTGTAAGGGATGAACAGCTCCTGCTTGCCGATCAGTTTCCAGTCGAAACGGTCCGGCGCGCCATTGTAGCCGTCGATGTTATCGGCGGTGATCAAGCCATTGCTGTAACGCGCGCTGTTGTCGTAGGCGATCATCGGCGCGCGACGAACCCGACGCTGACCCGGCAGGTATTGCCACGCCGAGCGAGGTTCGGCGACCTGGTCAATCGGCTCGTGCACCAACACCGCTTCACCGGACAAACGCGCCGGTTCCAGCACGCGGCTCTTGAACATGAACAGGATGTTGGCGCCCGGCTCAAGACCGCCCACGGTGTCGGCGAAGTTGATCAGCGACTGGTTGCGCACGTAACTGGCGGCGCCGTTCTCACGTACCAGCGCCGAGCTGCTGATGCGCTCGTAACTGCCGCCGCGATAACGGGTCATGTGGTTCCACATCACCTCCAGGCCTTCGGTGGGCAATGGAAACGGAATGCCTCGCGCATAGTCATGCAAGCCGTTGCCGCCATCGGCCATGCTGGTTTTGGCGACGTTGTCGCGGCTCTGCGCCAGCACCTCTTTTGGCAGCGTGGCGCTGCGGTGCGTCGGATAGATGTTCATCTTGTAGCTGTCGGGAAAACGCTTGAACAAGGCGATCTGGCCGGGGCTGAGAAACTTCTGGTACTGGGCGACATTCTTCGAGTCGATGGTGAACAACGGTTTTTCGGCCGCGTACGGATCGCTGTAACTGCCCTTGCTGTCGACGGTGCCAGCGTTACTCGCCAGGCCTCCCGTCCAGGCCGGAATGCTGCCGTCGGGGTTGGCCGCCATTTCCGAGCCCATGGGCGTCAGGGTTTTGCCGAGGGCGGCAGGGTCAGTGCCTTTGGCCTGGGCCATGCCGACAGTGCAGGCCAGCGCCAGCACGCACAATTGCATACGCATTACGGTTCTCCTTAGAAGTCTGCCTTGAAGCTGACGGATGCGAAGTCTCGGTCGTCGAGGGTGCTGTAATCGTTGGAACCGAAGAACGCGTTGTAAGCCAGTTCCACGCTGTAATCGTTCATGTAGATGCCGGTCAGGCTCAGGCCCAGCGCTTGCTGGCCTTGCTGAAACGGCCCTTGCGGATCGTAGGAATAACCCGAGACGTCATGCCGCCAGTTGACGGCCGGAATCAGGTTGACCCCGGGCAGAACGTCGCTGTATTCGAGGCTGGCGCGCAGGCGATAACCCCACGACCAATCGGTGGCAAACCCCTTGTCGGTGCAATATTGGTTGGTCACGCCCGAGGCCACGGTGTTGCACAGCGTGCCGTTGCGTGGCGCGCTGCGACCGAACGCGGCGTTGCGGCCCAGACGCTCATCGCCCAGGTCGTCGATGTGCACGACCCCGGCCTCGCCATACAGACTGAGGCGGGTCGCGCCCAGAATATTGTCGAAGGCCTGGGTCGCCGAGGCGGTGGCCTGCCACACGCCTTTGCGCACCCAACCGTCGTAACGGCTGCCGTTGGTGGTGCTGAAACCCGGCGGCAGATCGACCCACGAACTGCCACTCGGCCCGGAGATCACGGCCACGTTGATGTCTGGCGCGTTGATCGCCAGCGGCATGTTCGGCCGATAGCTCAACTCGCCAGCCAGCGAAATGCCGCTGTTCGGTTCGACGCCACTGAGGCTGATGCCGTACAGGTGAATGTTCTCCGGAAACGCCGCCGCGTAACTGGGCGCCTGGATGCCACCGGGGAAGGTGCCAGGCAGGCTGGTGTTCCGCGCGTCGAGGGTGAAATACGGCAACCGCGAGTGATAGTTGATGTAGTAGATCGAGGCTTCGGCGTCGTTCAGCGCGTGGATCATGTTGCGCAGGGCGAAGCCGAACTGGCCGTTGTCGGACGGTGATTCGTTGCCCCTGGAATACGCGTATAACCCGGCAGCCTGCATCTGCTGGTCGGTCTGCACCTGGCTCAGGTAAAGCGGCCCGCAACCCTTCTGGATCGCATCGCTGCTGGCAAAGAAAGTGCCGCAACCGTCGAGCACACTGGGGCGCCAGTTGTACTGGTAGAAACCTTCAAGGTTGAGGCTGTCGGTCAGGCCGAAGCTGAACGACACCATCTCCACCGGCAACTGCCCTTCCTTGATCTCCACACCCGGGCGGTTGAACGCGGAGATGTCCAGCGGGTTGATCACGTTGATGCCGTTCTGGATCAGCAACGACTCGCCCCACGACAACACCTGGTTGCCGACCTTCACGGTCAACGGATGTTCGTCCACCTCGAAGTCTTTCCAGACGTAGGCGTCGAGCATCTGGAAGCCCTTGAACTTGGACAGGTCGTCCCAACCCGAATCGTCGAAATCCTTGAAGCGAGCCTTGCGGGTTTCATAGGCGTGGTCGTACCAGTATTTGAAGCGAATGAACGCGCCCTGGCCCTGGCCATCGAGACTGAAATCGGTGAGCCCCTTGAAGAGCTGCGAGATCGGATCGCCCTTCTCGAAATTCAGCCGGTTGTCGTCGGCGCTGACGCTGCTGCCGTCGGCGTTTACGCCTTGGGCTTGCAGGGCGTTGGCGCGGGTCATCATGCTTTTGGAAGGGTTCTGCGTCGACCAACTGCTGCCCAGGCTCAGCGTGGTTTTGGTCGACAGGCTCCAGTCTTCGTTGATGTCGACAGTGGTGGCGTAAGTGGGGCTGCTCAAGGCAGCAAGAATCGCCAGCGCAAAGGGTTGCGGGCGGTGGCCAAGCCGATGAAGCCGCGGACGGACTCCGGCTTTGGCCGAGCTCATTCTTATCATTATTAGGCTCCGGTCAGGATTACTCAGCCCCGACACGGTGCCCAACTATTGGCTGACAGGCGCAAGCGGTGGCTGACAAAAAGTAATCATCGGGGTGATCCGAGTCTTTTGGCCGGGATCGGGGCTGGGGGATCAAAGTCGACAGCAACGGCTTCGCGAGCAAGCCCGCTCCCACAGGATGGGGCGCTCGCTTGCCGCTTTTGATCTCTACAACCCCAGCCGGAACTGCTTCGGCGTGATCCCGAACTGCTTGCGAAACGCCCGAATAAAATTACTCGGCTGCCGATAACCCAACCGCTCGGCAATCCGCTCGATCGGCTGGTCTCCCGCCGTCAGCCAATGCCGCGCCATCTCCAGGCTGTCACTGCGCACATGCTGCGCCGCCTCGGTTTGCCAATGCCGCCGCATGCTCTGGTGCAAAAACGGATTCGCCCCCAACAACGGCTCATCAAGACTGGCCGCCGACAGCGTCAAGCACGGATGCAAGCCCTCTTCCACCGCCACACCAACACTGCGCAACCAGTCGCCTGCCGCTTGCTGCGACGTCAGGTTGACCTGCACAAACACCTCCCCCGGCGCCCGTCCGACGCGGCGCGCAATATTGCGCACCAAGGTCAACGTCGCCGCGTCCAGCCCGAAGAAATGCGGCAACGCGCCAGCTGCGCGCAGGTGCAGGCATACCGCTTCGCCCTCCTCCAATTCAGCCACGACGTAGTTGGTCACTCGCGGCACAAACTCGACAAAGCATTCCAGGCTGTCACGCAGGGTGGCGGCCGAATCCAGCAGAATGTTCAACCCTTGCAGGCACGTCGTCGCCATGCTGTTGACCAGTTCACAACCAAACAGCGGCCCGACACCGGCACTTTCGCACTCGCGCCACAGCCGTTCGACCAGGTGCGCCGGCACCCGCTGGTGCTGACTGTCGAGCAACGACAGACAAATGCCGGCGCGTTGCAGGAGCTGGTCCTGACACAAGCCGGACTGCCTGGCGTGGCTGAGAATAGTGCGGGTAAAAGCGCTGGAGGCGAACGTTTGATCAGGCATGGCAGGCTACGGCAAAGGGGCAAGGGTTGTACTTATGCCAGCCGTCGTGTTATCGATCAAATGCATTAAAAGTATTCGCAAAATGCAGGAGACGCATGATGGATCTACGCCAGCTTCGCCACCTCGTGGCCCTCGCTGATTACCGCAGTTTTGGCCGCGCCGCCGAAGCGATCAACCTCAGCCAGCCAGCGTTCAGTCGCAGCATCCAGACCCTGGAGCGCGATCTGGATTGCACGCTGGTGGAACGCAGCAGCCGCGAATTTCGCCTCACCGGCCAGGGTGAACTGGTGCTGCAACACGCCCGTCGCCTGCTCGCTGGCAGTCAGGCACTGCACAACGAATTGACGCAGTACAACGGCCTGACCGACGGTGAACTGCATTTCGGCAGCGGCCCCTACCCGGCGCAATTGCTGGTGCCCGAGGCGCTGGCCGAGTTCATTTGTGCGCACCCGGCGATTCGCACCCGTTTCCACCTCGGCGATTGGGAGCAACTGGCGCTGTGGCTGCGCGAGCAACAGATTGAATTCCTGGTGGCGGATTCGCGTTACTTCACCGGCGATCCGCAGTATCAGGTGCAACTGCTGCGCCCCCGTCGTGGGCGATTTTTCTGCCGGATCGATCACCCGCTGGCGAACCGTGAACAACTGTCGCTGCGCGCCCTGCTCGACTACGCCGTGGTCGGCACGCGGATTCCGCCGATGATCCGCAAAATTCTTGCTGACATCCAGGGCGAACCGGACTTCAACCCCAGTGTCGAGTGCGCGCAATTCGATGCGATCCGCCGCGTGGTCATGCGCTCCGATGCCATCGGCCTCGCGACCATGGAAGCCCTCGCTGAAAGGGTGGAACAGGGCCACATCCGGCTGCTGGATTTTGTCGACGTGCCAAGCGATGACCCCGGCCTGCAATTGCATTACGGCATTGTCAGCCGCGCCGGTTATTCACTGACGCCGGCGGCACTGGCGATGGTCGATGCGATTCTGGCGGTCGATCAGCGATTGCTGGCAGTGAGTCAGCCGTAGCCCGCTCACCCCGTGGGATCGAGCATGCACTTCACATCACGGTTGACCGAAAAACCGCTTTCGCGAGCCAGCCCGCTGCCCCCGGGTTCGATGCGGTGCTCTGGTCAGGCACGGCGCGCGAGCGACTGCATCGCCCGCGGTTCGCCTAGCGCACGCAGCAGGCAGTGCATCGCTTCTTCGCGGCTGCGCTCGAAGCGGTAACGCGATTCGATGTACAGCGCCAGTTTCAACTCCACCGGTTCGTCCAGCGGCAGCGGCACCTGCTGCAACCCCAGCACTGTGGCGACCCGGCTCGGCAGACTCATGCCGAACGGCTGCCGATCGGCAATCAGCTTGCCGGCCAAGGTGCTCTGGGTGTTGACGGCAATCGTTCGGCGCAAGCTTTTCAAACCGAGGTGCAAATCCACCGGACTCAGACCGTCGCGACGGCTGGAAATCTGAATCTGCGGCTGCTGCAGATACGCCTGCAGCGTGCGCGGCGGCTCTTTGAGCCCGGCGCCGTAGGCAAACACGTAGCGGTCGGCGGGCAGCACCTGCTTGTGCAGCCCGGCAATCCCCGCCAGCGGTTGATCGAGATCGATCAGGATGTCGAGTTTGCCGCTCGCCAGTTCCTGCAAGGCATCGCGCCGACGCGGCTGGAAATAACGCACTTGCCAGTCGGCATGCGGCGCTTCGAGCAAGGCATCGAGCAACACCGGTTGCAGGCAATCCAGGCAACTGATGCGCAATAACGGATTGTTTTGCCGCGCGGCCGGAATCATCCGCAAACCGTCGCGCAATGACTCCAGGGCGGCACGCACATAGTCGGCCAGACGGTGCGCCACCAGCGTCGGCGTCACGCCGAGACGGCTTTTGATGAACAGCGGATCGCCACACAATTCACGCAAGCGCCGCAGCGCGTTGCTCATCGCCGGTTGCGACAGGCACATCACCTCGGCGGCACGGGTGACGCTGCGCTGCTGGTAAATCGCATCGAAGGCGAGCAGCAGGTTGAGGTCAAGCTGGCGTAAATCAAGCATGGTTTTGCTCCGGCAAATCGCTTAACGTCGCGCAGCCTAACCAGTGTCCGTACACATGCTGTGAGCCCTACATGACAAAAAGCGATCAGCCACTGCCCCATCAACCCCTGCTCAACGCGTTTTATGCGCCGACCTTGCTGCCAGCCATCGAAGAACTGCTGGCCCGAGGCGTTGCCCGGGACACCATCGAAAGCCTGTTTCGGCGCAGCCTGTTCGAACTGCGCACGCCGTTCATGCGTATTCCACTGTTCCTGTCGCGACGCTTCTGGGCGTTGGCGCTGGAACAGACCGGCGATCCATTGATTGGCCTGGCGGCCGGTCGGCGATTCGTCTCCACGGCGACCAATGGCCTGACGTACCTGTTCGACGCCGCGGCGTCACTGGAGAGTGCCTGCGACTATTTCGAGCAATTCTTTCCGTTCTTCAACGGGCATTTCCGGGCGCAAATTGTGCGCGGCGAGGGCAGCGTCGAGCTGCGCCTGATCGATTGCGGCAGCGTCAGGGCCAGCGCCGCGACCGCCGATTACATCCTCATCAGCCTGTGCAGCATGCTGCGGCGCAAGTTTCTCGCCAGCGGGCTGGAGCGTGATCCGATTCTAGGCGTGGGGTTGGACCGGGCGCGCACCGCCAGCCCTCAGGATCACGAACATGCGTTTCGCGCGCCGGTGCAGTGGGGCCAGGCGCAGCACTGCATTCGCCTGGACCCACTGTTGTTTGTCGCCGCGTTGACCCCGGACAACCATGCGCTGGAACAGACGCTGGTGGCGTTGCTGGAGCAGACCCGGCGCAACAGCGAGCCGACCTTGCTCGAGCAAGTCAGCGACCATTTGATCGCGGACCTCGCCGGGGCCAGTTGGTAGCGGTTCTGCGCCGAGCATCACTTGCTGGAACGCACGGCAGCGCGGCGGTTGAAGGCGCTCGGCTGGAGTTTTTCCGAGTTGCTGGATGAATACCGGCGCTGCCGGGCCGAGGATTTGTTGCAGGCCGGGGAACTGGAGCTGGTGGAGATTTCAGATCGGTTGGGGTACAGCGATGTGCAAAGTTTCAACCGGGCGTTCTTGCGCTGGTCGGGGTGCGCGCCGGGGGTGTATCGAGCGCGCTGGCAGTAACCCCGGGGCCTCGGTTGAATTGGCCGGCCCCTTCGCGAGCAAGCCCGCTCCCACAGGGAATTTGTGTCGTTCACAAATCCAATGTGGGAGCGGCGGTGCGACGATCCGACTTGCTCGCGAAGGGGCCGGAACAGCCAAAAAAAACCTTACAGACTCACTCCCCCGCCGCCACATTCGTCGGCGCCTGCCCCGGCGTCACAATGGTTTTCAAATCAATGTGCTTCCACTCCGGCTTCGCCCCCAGCCGCGCATTGAAGCGGTAGTTAAACGTAAAGTCGTCGGCGGTCGGCACACTCAGTGGCTTGCCATACACCGCCTCAACCCCCGCCAGGTCATACCCCATCAACTGCAACAGCGTCGGGAAAATGTTGTAGTGGCTCGACCGATCCTTGTTCGCCGCCAGCGCCTGCTGCCAATCCAGCGTGTGCAACTGATCGCCCTGAATCACCACCAACGGCACCAGCCCTTCCTCCTCCACCGGATCGCCGCCGCAATGGGTATTGAGTCCCGGATTGCCCCGCTCATGCAGGTCCTGCCCATGGTCGGAGGTGTAGATCAGCAGCGCATTGCTCAAATTCGCCTGGGCGAATACCCGTGAGAAAAACTCGCCGACGTTCCACAGCAGGGTGTTCTTGTAGGCATTGCGGTACAGCAACCAATCGTCCGGCTGACCGTTGAAACCATCCCGTTTGCCGGTGTCCGCGACTTCGACAAACTGCCCGCGAGGCAGCGTCGGGCGGTAGGCCATGAACGCATCCGGGTATTTGTCGTGCACCGGGAAGTGCGCGCCGACCTTGTTGATCACCACCAGCTCGGGCTTGCCGTCGTTGAGCAGCTCGATCAGCTTCGCCGCCGCCGCCATGTCGCGGTCGCGCACGCTGGTCTGGTCGAACTGCACAAACTCGTCGATGTCCTTTTTCTCGGCATCGGTCATCAGGTTCTGCAAGTTGCCGCCCGTGCGCTGGGCGTCGATGTACACGGTGCGCAGGCCGGCCTGTTTCGCGTACTGCCAGATCGACGGCAACGTGCTGTTGATGCGGGTGTAATCGGCGCGGGTGCCACCGTAGCGCAGGGTGACGTTGGTGTCGGCGCTGCAATTGGCAATGGACGCGGCGTAGCCGTAGTTGAAGATCTCGACGCCCGGACGCGCTTCCTTGAGATTGCTGTGCACCCCGAACGGCGCGTTGATGTCCAGGTAATTGCCGGAAATGCTCTCGTCGATGATCAACACAATGTCGTGGCCGATCGGTTGATCGCTGCGCGCCAATTTGATCGGCTCACGCGGCCCGACGGTGTTGTGCAGGGATTCATAGGCGAACAGGTTCAGATAGGCCAGTGGCGTGTACATGATCGGCAGTCCGCGAGCGCCCTCGCCGGCCCGCACAAACAGCACCGCGCTCAGCAGCAACACGCCCAGCACCGGGGCCGCCACCAGCAGTGCGCCGGGGAGCGGCACTCGGCGACGAGGTTTGAGGCCGATGCCGAACAACAACAGCAAACCGCCGATCAGGGCGCTGATGATCGCATCGCGGTACTGGTAAGCCGCTTCCTGGATGAAACCACCGGAATACACCAGCGAGACAAAGCTGCTGTAGGTCAGGTAATCGGCGGTGACGCGGGTATAGACGTCAAAAAATACCGCCGAAACAAACATCGTCACTGCAAATAGATGACGGATCAGCGTCTGGCGAATGTACGCCGTCATAAACAGCGCGACGGTCAACGCAATAAACATCCCGCCAAACAGCAACACCGGAAATCCGATGCCCATCGCGCTCAGACGTTCAAGGTAATAGTCGTAATTCTTAAGTAAATAGAGAACTAACAGCAGTTCTTTAAAGTAACGAATCATAGTTTTCCCGGTGTTCGCCAAAGGCATTTGGCCAATAGATTGTCGGCCATTTTTTGACACTAGCACCGGGCCATCAAAGCGCAAGAAATGTCGGACTTTTACACAAAGCGTCAAAAAACCGTTGACTCAAATCTGACACACATGCGGGGCTGTAGCCCGTGTATTTAAAGCGTTACGACCGTTTATCGTTTTCTTGAAATTGTGAAAAACCCGTCAAAACCGCTGCAAATCCAGCTACAGCAAGTACTTGATGGCCATTCGCCCCCAACATTGGGGGGTTTGTATCAAAACAACATGTCATTTTGCTGACACGCTTTTCCACGGCTGGGCTATACCCCTTTTGACAGTCTCATTCCTGATCTCTCCACCGTCTTACGAGGCACGCCAATATGGACGTGAGCGTATTTGGTACGGGCTACGTTGGCCTGATACAAGCAGCGGCACTGGCCGATGTCGGACATCGCGTCTTATGTGTCGATATCGATCCAAACAAGATCAAGCAACTGCAACAAGCGGTGCCGCCAATCAGTGAACCGGGGCTCTCGGGGACGCTGGAAGAGAACATCAAGGCCGGTCGACTGATGTTTACCACCCAGGCCAGCGATGCGGTCGAGCACGCCGAACTGATTTTCATCGCTGTCGGTACGCCCGCCGATGAAGACGGCTCCGCCGACCTCAGCCATGTGCTGAATGTGGCGCGGCAGATCGCCAGTTACATGGAGGCCGATCGCACCCTGATCATCAAGTCCACGGTGCCGGTCGGCACTGCCGATCAAGTCGCGGCGACCGCCAACGAAGAACTGCAACGCCGTGGCAAGACCGCCCTGAATGTGCGGGTGGTGTCCAACCCAGAATTTCTCAAAGAAGGCAGCGCCCTCGCCGACTGCATGCGTCCCGACCGGATCATCGTCGGCACCCAGGACGAGGCCGCCCGCGAGCAGATGAGCGAGCTCTACGCGCCGTTCTGCCGCAACCACGAAAAAATCATGTTCATGGACAACCGCAGCGCCGAGCTGACCAAGTACGCGGCCAATGCGATGCTCGCCACCCGAATCAGTTTCATGAACGAACTGGCGAATCTCACCGAGCTGCTGGGCGCCGACATCGAAGCGGTGCGCAAAGGCATCGGTTCGGACCCGCGCATCGGTTATCACTTTATCTACCCCGGTTGCGGTTTCGGCGGCTCGTGCTTCCCCAAGGATTTGCGTGCGCTGCTGCACACCGCCGAACACAACGGCATGCCGCTGCATCTGCTGCGCGCCGTCACCGACGTCAACGACACCCAGCGCCACATCCTCTTCGGCAAACTCAAGGCGCAGTTCCCGAACGGGCTGGCCGGCAAATCCATCGCCATCTGGGGTTTGGCGTTCAAACCCAATACCGACGACATGCGCGAGGCACCGAGCCGCTACCTGATGGAAGCGTTGTGGGCCGAAGGCGCGACGGTGCAGGCCTATGATCCGGAAGCGATGTCCGAGTGCCGGCGCATTTATGGCTACCGCAGCGATTTGCACTTGTGCGCCACCCGCGACGACACCCTGGAAGACGCCGACGCGCTGGTGATCTGCACCGAATGGAAAAACTTCCGCGTGGTCGATTTCGACCTGCTGTCGAGCAAATTGCGTTCGCGGGTCATCGTCGACGGGCGCAACCTCTACAACCCGGAACAGGTGGCCGCCGCCGGCCTGCACTACAGCGGCATCGGCCTGCGGCACATCGCTCCCGAGGCGCCGCGCCCATGAAGATACTCGTCACCGGAGCGGCCGGTTTTATTGGTGCCCATTGTGTGTTGCGGTTGTTGCGCGACGGGCATCAGGTGTTCGGCCTCGACAATTTCAACGCCTACTACGACCCGCAGCTCAAGCGCGATCGCGTGAGTTGGGTGCGCGAGCAGGTCGGCCCTTTCCAGCTCGACACGGTTGACCTGGCCGATGCGTCGGCCATCGAGGCGCTGTTTGCCCGCGAACGACCTGAAATCGTTATCCACCTCGCGGCGCAAGCCGGGGTGCGCTACTCGCTGGAAAATCCTCGGGCCTACCTCGACAGCAACTTGCACGGGTTCCTCAACGTCCTCGAAAGCTGCCGCCGGCACCCGGTGCAACACCTGATCTACGCCTCGTCGAGTTCGGTGTATGGCGCCAACCAGCACACGCCGTATTCGGTGCAGGACGGCGTCAACCACCCGCTGTCGCTGTACGCCGCGACCAAGAAAGCCAACGAGCTGATGGCCCACAGTTACAGCTACCTGTTCGGCATTCCTTGCACCGGCCTGCGTTTTTTCACGGTGTACGGGCCATGGGGACGGCCCGACATGTCGCCGATCCAGTTCGCCAGGGCGATTGCCGAGGGCACGCCGCTGAAGCTGTTCAACTACGGCGAACACCAGCGCGACTTCACCTACGTCGACGACATCATCGAAAGCATCGCCCGCCTGATCGATGCGCCACCGCAAGCCAACGCCGAATGGGACCGCGAGCAACCGGACCCGGCCAGCAGCATGGCGCCGTGGCGCCTCTTCAACATCGGCGGACAGCACCCGGTGGAGCTCAAGGACTACCTGGCGCTGCTGGAAAAACACCTCGGTCAACAGGCCATCGTCGAATTGCTGCCGTTGCAACCGGGCGATGTGCTCAACACTTGCGCCGACGCCAGTGACCTGGCGCGGGCCACCGGTTTTCAGCCTCGCATTGAGCTGGACGAGGGACTCGGGCGCTTTATTGCCTGGTTCCGTGATTACTACCCCCTGCCTATCGCCCACGCGCCGCTTGCGGCTGAACTTCAGCGGAGGACTCTATGACTGGACATGAAAAAGGTGTGCCACTGCAACAGCTGCGCCGGGACAAGCGCCTGGACCCCGAACACCGGATCCGCATGGACGCGGCGATTCACATGCAGGGCCGTGGCTGGATCACCGGCCGTGACGGCGGGCGGCCGTGGACGTTGTCGCGCACCAACCGGGTGGTCGCCTGTCTCGGCGCGCTGATGATTCTAGTGCTGATTTCCCCGGTGCTGATCGGCCTCGCGCTGGCGATCAAGTTCAGCAGCCCTGGCCCGATCATGTTTGTGCAGCAACGCACCGGCTACCGCGGGCGCAAGTTCGGAATGTTCAAATTCCGCACCATGGTCGCCAACGCCGAGGAGCTCAAGGAATCGCTGCGCCACCTCAACAAACACGGGGCCGACGCCATCGATTTCAAGATCGACAAAGACCCGCGCATCACCGGCATCGGTGGCTTCCTGCGACGCAGCAGCCTCGACGAGTTACCCAATCTGTTCAACGTAGTGAGCGGCGACATGCGCCTGGTGGGCCCCCGGCCGACCTCGTTCAACGCCTACCGCTACAAGGACAATCATCTTGCACGCCTGAGCATCTACCCCGGCATGACCGGCCTGTGGCAGATCTCCGGGCGCAGCAATATCGACTTCGACCAGCGCGTTGAGTTGGACCTCAGCTACATCGCCGAGCAGAGCCTGCTGCTTGATCTGAAGATCCTGTTGAAAACCCCCTTCAAAGTGTTCAGCGGCCACGGAGCGAGTTAAATGGACGGTTCATCAACCAAAAGCCTGACCATCGCGAACCCGAGCGAGTCCAATCTGACCTCGACCGTGCTCGATCAAGATCTGCGGATCCTATTCCTGACCGCCGCCAACCCCGGCGCGGGCACTACCACCAGCGCCCTGGCGCTGGCCAGCCAACTGGCGCAAATGAGCAGCGGCCTGGTGTTGCTGGTCGACGCCAGTCAGTCGGCGACCAATCTCACCCAGCAGTTGGGCCTGGGCAAGGAACGCGGCTTTCGCGACTTGCTGTTCAACACCCAGAGCCCGCCGTTGTTGCAGGACTGTGTGGTGCGCGTCGCGAGCCTGCCGTTCGACATCTTGCCCAACGGCAAATACGTGCGCGGCAACGAACACCTGACCGCCGAACGCCTGAGCCCGTTGCTCGATCAGCTCGGCAGCCAGTATCGCTTTGTGGTGATCGATGGCGACGCGGTGTATTCCGCCGCCGACACCTTGGTCATCAGCACCCAGGTGGACGGCGTGATCATGGTCGTGCGCTCCGAAGACACACGCTGGGAAGTGGCGCAAGCCGCCGTGCAACGGCTGACCCAGGCCGGCGCAAAACTGGTCGGCAGCGTGTTCAACCGGCGCAAGTACTACATGCCGAAATGGCTGTACAAAAACCTGTAAGCAACCAGAAAGGATGACGACATGAACGCCAAGATGCTTGTCCTGCTGTTGCTGCCGCTTGCAGGTTGCTCCAGCAACACCGAAACCCAGAGCATGCCGGTGCAGATCCTCACGGCTTCACCGGCCAACGCCCAGGCCACCGACATGCCCAAGGTCGAACAGACGCTGCGACCCCAGGATGTGCTGGACGTGATCTTCCACATCAGCACCAGCGGCTCGGACGCTTACCGCGTGCAGTCCGGTGATCAGATCGGCCTGAATTTCACCGCCGCCAGCCAGCTCAATGGCAATCAGTTGGTGCTGCCTGACGGCTCCATCGAACTGCCGGGCGCCAACACGTCGGTGAAAATCGCCGGGCTGACCAGCGACGAAGCGCGCGAGGAGATCCAGCGGGTCTATCAACGCAAACAGTTGTTCCAGCCCAACCGCAATCAGCTGACGGTGCAAATCATCAGCCCGCTGACCAACGAACAAAACCTGAAAAGTGCGCTGAACCACCCCGCCACCGGCATGAGCCGGGAGATCACCGTGGGCACTGACGGTTACGCGAGTTTTCCGGAAATCGGCGCCGTGCCGCTGCAAGGTATGACCGTCAATCAGCTGGAAACCTTCCTCAACAAACGCTACGCGCAACTGCCGGGGCGGATGACCGTCGACGTGCTGCTCAAATCCACCGCCGGCAACGAAATCTATGTGCTGGGCGAAGTCGGCCAACCGGGTTCCTACCCGATCCGCCGGCCGGTCTCGGTGCTGGAAGCGCTGACCCTGGCGCGTGGCAGCAACGCCAAGGCGCGGCTCGATTCGGTGGTGATCATGCGCCGTAACGGCAATCAGGTGCAGGCCGTGCGTTACGACGTCGAGAAAGCCCTGGCGGGTGACGCGTCGCAGATCGCCTACCTGCAACCGGACGACATGCTCTACGTGCCGAAGACCAAACTGGCCAGCGCCGGTGAGCTCGCACGGCAATTGGCGGACGTGGTGTTGTTCCAGGGTGTGGGCCTCAGTTTCGGCTATCGCCTGGACAACAAAGACGACAACAGCAACTAACTCTCAGGTGACCTGACATGAATCCAAAGGAAAACTACCTGCACGAGTTCTTCAGGATCTTCTTCGCCAACAAGCAACTGGTGAAGCGGGTGTTCCTGGTCTTTGCAGTCATCGCGCTGATCTTGCCGCTGATGCTCAAACAGAGCTTCGATATCACCGCGCAAGTGATCGTGCAGTCGAAAAAACTCTCCCAGGGCGACGCCACCACGTCCCTGACCGTGGACAACGCGACCTTCATCCCGCCGTCGCTGGCGGACATGGAGACCGAGAGCAATATCCTGCGCTCGCCAGCCCTGATTCGGCAGACCATCAGCGAGTTGCGCGAAAAGGGCGAATACACCCCTGCCCCTGGCGTGTTCAACAAACTGGTGTCGCAGCCGTTCAAACGCTTCGTCACCACGCCGCTGCGCGAGTACGTGATCAACCCGGTGAAATCGGCGTTGGGCATGGAAACCGACCCGGTGCGTGACACCACGCTGGATGCGCTGACCCAGGAGGCCATGGACAAACTCAAGGTCGAAACCCTGCCCGGCTCCAACGTGATCTCGATCGTCTACAGCTTTGGCGACCCGCATCAGGGCACGCAGTTTGTCGCCGCCCTGCTGCAAAACTACCTGGCCAGCCGTCAGGAATTGCAATCGATCGACCTGCCGCAAACCTTCTACGAAACCAAGAAGCATCAGTACCAGGTGCGTCTTGATGGCCTGGAAGGAACTCGGCTGGCCTTGCTCGAAGGCGTCGGCTCGTCCGATCCGAAGGAAGAAATCACCTTCCGTCTCAACGCGATCAACACCGAGGAGCAAGCGCTCAACCTGTATCAGGACCGCCGGTTGCAGAGCCAGCGCTGGCTCGATTACCTGAAAACCAGCCTGGCCGCCGCCAGCAATAACAAGCTCAACGACTACACCTTCCCCTACACCTTCACCACCACGGTCGACAACGTGGCGTTTGAAGACCGCGAGATCAAACAGATGGGTGAGGCGCTGACCACCCAGGTCAGCCGCTACATGAACGACCTGGCGATCTTCCAGCCCAGCAGTGAACCGATGCTGCTGACCCGCGAGCAGATCTCCCGCACCCGCCAGCAGTTTTTGAAAGTGGTGGCCAACCGGATTCAGGAACGCACCAACGACCTGGCGATTGTCAGCTCGGTGATCGACCAGAAGACCGCGCGCATCGCCGAGTTCAAAAACCGCATCCACCAGTTGCAGGAAACCCAAAGCAAACTGCGGCAGATGGACACCGAGATCGACGCCTTGCACGCGGCGTTCTCGACCTACGCGCAGCGGTTTGCCGAAAGCAGCACCGCCCGTTCGCTGGACAACGACCTGTCCAACGCCCGGGTGCTGAGCCCGCCGTACGAACCGACGGAAGCGGCGTTTCCCAAGCCGTGGCTGATCATTCCCTTTGGCTTGTTCACCGGTTTGCTGTTGGCGATTGCCCTGGTCTATGTGCGTGAGTTCTTCGATCACCGCTTCAAGGCCCCGGCGCAAATCACCCACGAACTGGGCTTGCCGGTGCTGTTGGTGATCAACGATCAAAACGTCGAGCCGTCCAATCCGCACAAGAACTGGTCGGTGCCAAGCCTTGTGCATTGGGTGCGCAATTGAACGCGCCGCTCAACCCTGCCACCGCCCTGCCGATCATTCATTTGCTCAGCAGCGGTGGGTTTTATGGGGCTGAGCGGATGCTGCTGGACCATTGCCTGGCGACGCCGGGGCAGCACCAGGTGCTGTTTCTCGATGCGCCGCCAGAACTGATCGCACGGTTTCGCGAAGCGGGCGTGGATTGCCGCGGTTGCGCGGGGCTGGGGGAGCTGCTTGCGCATTTGCGTCAGCGCCGGGCGGAAAAACCGCTGATCAATACGCACAATTTCAAAGGCCTGCTGTTCGGCTGGGTCGGCGCAACGCTGTTGCGTTTGCCGCTGGTGATTACCCAGCACGGCTTCACGCCGCGCAGTCGCAAGCAGAAGTTCTACACCTGGCTGAGTTTGCAACTGTGCCGTACCGCGTCGGTGAATCGCGTGGTCTGCGTCGCCGAAAGCATTGCGCTGCTGTGCCGTCAGGCCAGTGTGCGGGCGGACAAACTGCAAGTGATCCCCAACGGTTTGCCGGCCGCTGCCGGGGTGTTGGCCCACAGCGTTGATCGGCAGCGTTGGCTGGCCGGGTACGTCGGGCGCCTGAGCAGTGAAAAAGGCCCGGACCTGTTTCTCGATGCGCTGATTCCCTTGTGTCGGCAACACCCGCAACTGGACGCGGTGATGCTCGGCGACGGCCCGGAGCGCGAAGCGCTGCTGGCGCGGATCAACGCCGCTGGTCTGGACACGCGCATCACCCTGCCCGGCTATCAGACCGACATGGGCGTGTGGTGGCGACAACTCGACGCGCTGGTGATCAGCTCGCGCACCGAAGGCACACCAATGATTTTGCTCGAAGCCATGCAGGCCGGCGTGCCGGTGGTGGCGTTCGGCGTCGGTGGCATCCCCGATGTGCTGCAAGACCGGCACAACGGTTTGCTGGCGACACCCGCCGACAGCGCCGACCTCGCCCGGCAGATCGGCACCTTGCTGACTGAGCCGGCGCTGGCCCGGACGCTGATCGACAACGCAAAACGTACGCAACAGGATCGCTACGACCTCAAGGCCCTGGCCGAACGCTGGTCGCAGCTTTATATCCGTACTGCGCGGGAGGCACGTGCATGATTTTTCCGCTCTCGATCGTCAGCCTGCTCGGCCTGGTCTGCCTCGGTTTGCTGGCCAGTCCTTATCCGTACCTGGCGCCGGGCGCGGTACTGGGCCTGGTCGGTATCGCCGTGCTCTACCGCAAACCCACCTGGGGTTTGCTCGGGATTGCGGCGCTGGTGCCGTTCGAGGGTTTTTTCAAGGACAACGCGTTATCGGGCAGCAAGTTTCTGGGCGCATCGCTGGCCGTGATCCTGATGCTGCAACTGGCGCTGCGGCAGATTCCATCGGAACGCCTGCGCAGCAACATCTGGCGTTACCTGATCTGGTTTCTGGTGCTGTACCTGCTCAGCCTGCTAAACACCGACGACATGGGCATGTCGATGGGGCATCTGCGCGAACTCAGCGTCGGCCTGATTCTGTTTGTAATCACGCTGTTGATCGGCCGTGAACTGAACATGGACCTGTTCGCCAAACTGGTCACGCTCAGCGTCACCCTGACCTGCGTGCTGGCGATGTTTTCCAGCAAGTATCAGGATCAGGGACGCGCCGCCGGCCTGCTCGAAGACCCGAACGCCTTTGCGTTGCTGATTGCCTTCGCGGTGCCGCTGGGGCTGTGGCTGGTGGTGCGCAGCCCGAACACGCTGCACCGGCTGTTCTGGGCCGGTTGCTGCCTGCTGTTGCTCGGCGGCATGACCAAGACCGAATCGCGCTCCGGGCTGGTGGTGCTGTTTCTCAGTTTGATCATCGGTGCCTGGCATTACCGCGCCGAGTTGACGCGCATCCGTCCACGGCACCTGGGGTTTGCCATGCTCGGCGCCGCGATTGTGATTCCGCTGGCGATCTATGCGATGCCGGCGGGTTACATCGCTCGCATCCAGTCGCTCAGTGTGTTGAGCGCCGGCGCCAAGGGCCACGATGACGAATCGCTGGGCCGGCGAGCGTCGTACATCGTGGTCGGCAGCGCGATGATCCGCGAGAACCCGCTGCTCGGCTCCGGCCCCGGCACCTTCCCGCTGCACTACGCCACCACCGGTTACGCCAAGGCGTTTTCGGCCAACCGCAAAATCGGCGACCTGTACCGCCGCGCTCACAACACCTACCTCGAAATCTTCAGTGAATTGGGGATTCCCGCCGGCCTGTTGTTCGTCGGCATGCTGGGCCTCGGCTTGTACAACCTGATCCGCGCACGGCGGATCTGGATGCAGCGCGGGGATCGCGAGCAAGCGGATTTGCTGACGCACCTGGCCATGAGTTTTCTGTCGCTGACCCTGTTCCTGATGTTCCTCAGTGCACCGAACCAGAAATACGTGTGGATCATGCTCGCGCTGACCAGCGTGCTGCGTCTGAAAGCCGAAGAACGTCCACCCCTGGAGGCCAAGGCATGAGCCGAATCAGCATCGTGATTCCGATGTACAACGAGGCCCGGCATATCGGCCGCACGTTGCTCGCCGCGCAAAAAGCCGCGCACGCGGCCAATCTTCAGTGCGAGCTGATCGTGGTCGACAACGGCTCGCAGGATCAGGGCCCGCAGATTGCCCGACAGTTCGGAGCGCACGTGCTGACCCTCCCCGGCCTGCTGATCGGCGCCCTGCGCAATCGCGGCACGGCCGTCGCCACCGGTGAATGGCTGGGCTTCATCGACGCCGACATCGAAATGCCCGAAGACTGGATCACCCAGCTGATCGCCATCGAAGCCACCGGCCAGGCCGATGTGTTTGGCCTGGACTTGCACACCCCGGCCGAAGCGCCGTGGTACGCCACCGCCTGGCAACGCCGCACCTTGCGCCCCTCGGCCCATGGCGCGCGTGCGGTGGACTGGCTGCCCAGCGCCAACCTGCTGATGCGCCGTGCCTGGTTCGACAAGGTCGGTGGTTTCAACGAAACCCTGCGCACCGGCGAAGACAAGGAATTCACCCTGCGCCTGCATGAGGCCGGCGCGCGCATCCTGTCGGTCAATGACAGCGTCGCCCTGCATTGGGGTTACGAAATGAACTGGCGCGAGTGGATGGGCAAGGAAATGTGGCGCCAGAGCAGCCACGTGCAATTGCTCCGCACCCATGGCGTGAACCTGCGCCTGCTGCGGTTTCCGCTGCTGTCGCTCGTCGCCTGGTTGCTGGATTTCATGGCGGTCTCGGCCTTGCTCGATGGCTTCCCGCACCACGCGGCGGTGATGTTGGCGCTGACGTTCGTGCCGGCGTTGATCATGAGCGTGCGTCAGAGCCACAAACACCACAACGCCTGCCTGACCCTGCAACTCTGGGGCCTGCATTGGGTGCGCCTGCACCTGGCCGGCGCCGCGCTTGTCCTCAGCCTGTGTCATTGGAATGCCAGGAGGCCCGCCCGTGGCTGAATTCATTTTCTGGTTGTGCCTGTTGCTCCCGGTTTACGCGTACCTCGGTTACCCGCTGCTGCTGACCCTGCTGGCGCCGCTGTTTGCAGCGCGCCAGCATTGGCCGGCAGAACCGATGAACGTGAGCATTGTGATTGCCGCGCACAACGAAGCGCGGCACATCGAACACAAGTTGCGCACCCTGCTGGCCCAGGATTATCAGCCGGCCTCGCTGCAAATCATTCTGGCCAGCGACGGCTCGACCGATGACACCGTGGCCTGCGCGCACAAAGTCATCGACCCGCGCATCAGCGTGCTCGACCTGCCGCGCCAAGGTAAGGCCGCGACGCTGAACGCTGGCGTGGCGCTCAGCACCGGCGACATCCTGGTGTTCACCGACGCCGACAACCAATGGTCGCGCGAGACCCTCGGGTATCTGCTGGCGCCACTGTGCGACCCACAGGTCGGCGCCTGCGCCGGGCACATGGTGATTCCGGTCACCGGCGGCGGCTTGAGCATCGGCGACAGCCTGTACCGGCATTACGAAGGCTGGTTGCGCCGGGTGGAAAATCGCACCGGTTGCATGGTGTCCGCCGACGGCGCGCTGCTGGCCCTGCGCCGCGAGCTGTTCCAGAACGTGCCCGCCGAGGTCAACGATGACTTCTTTATCAGCACCTGCGCGCCGGTGGCGTTCAAACGCATTGTCTATGTGCCTGAAGCGCAAGTGATCGACCACGGCGTCGATGAAGCCGACAAGCAATTCCGGCGTCGTCAGCGGGTGACCGTCGGTGGTTTGCAAAGCCTGGCGCAACGCCGTGAATTGCTGAACCCGTTCAAGCATGGCTTGTATTCGATAGCGTTGATCAGCCACAAACTGATCCGCCGGCTGGCGCCCATCCTCCTGCTGCCGTTGCTTCTGAGCAATTTCTGGCTGTGGAACGACCACGGCTTTTATCGCTTGAGCCTGATCGCGCAACTGCTCGGCTACGCGATTGCCATCGCCGGGTTGCTGGACTCGCAACACCGCTTGCCCAAGCCCTTTCGCCTCGCCGCGTTCCTGCTGGTAACTCTCGCCGGGATGAGCATCGGCCTGTGGCAGTTTCTGCGCGGCCAGCGGTACGCCCAATGGAACCCGGAACAGAATCGTTGAAAGGACTGAGCCATGGCGATCAAGCAGTTGTTAAAACGCACCAGTGGCTGGCTGTACCTCAATTCCCCGGTGGGGCGCAATCAACTGCAAGGCGCCGGGGTGATTCTGATGTTGCATCGGGTGCTGGCCGACGACCGCGCGGCCGCCCTGCCCCATCGCAATGAACTGTGCGTGGGGCCCAAGGCCTTCGAGCACTTGCTGGTGTGGCTGAAAAAACACTTCGACTGCGTGCCGCTGATGGACATGTTGCAGCCCGGCAAACTGCGCTCGGACCGGCCAAAAATCACCCTGACCTTCGACGATGGCTGGCGCGACAACGCATTGCATGCCTTCCCGCTGCTGCAGAAATATCAGGTGCCGGCGAGTATTTTCCTCTCCACCGATTTCATCGGCAGCCGCCAGCGATTCTGGTGGGAAAGCATTGGCGAAACCCTGTGGGGCAGCCACGGTGAACCGGCCCGGACGCAGTTGATCGCGTGCCTGCAACAGGCCGGTCGGCCACTGCCGGTGCCGTTTTCCGCGTTGAATGAAGAATCGCGCAGCCTGGCCTTGCTGAATTTCCTGCAAAGCCTGAAAACCCTGACGCCGGACGTGCTCAATCAATTGACCGACGCCTGCCCGGACCAGTCGTTGCCACAGGCGCTGGACTGGCATCAGGTGCGCTCGCTTGAGTCGTCCGGCCTGGTGCGCTTCGGCCCGCACGGCGCCAGCCACGCGATCCTCACCGGCCTCGATGACCAGCGCCTGCACGAAGAATTGAGCCGCAGCCGCGACGCGCTGCGCAACGGTTGCAACCGGCCGTTGCCGGTCTATTGCTACCCCAATGGCGACAACGATGCGCGGGTGCGCGAACAGGTCGCTGACCATGACTACCCGTTCGCCCTGGGCACGGGCACCGGGATCTATCGCGGCACCGACGACCCGTTGAACCTGCCGCGTTTCGGCGTCAGTCAGCGCGTGGCGTGCAATCCGCAATTGCTCTCATGGCGCCTGTATCGCGGAGGCCGCGCATGAGCCGCAGCCATTACCTCAAACACCTGGCCCTGAGCATGGGCACCAAACTGGCGATGATTGCCTTGCGCCTGCTGCGTAACGTGCTGCTGGCGCGCATTCTCGGCCCGAGCGAACGCGGGCTGTTTGCGCTGCTCAGCACCTTGCCCGACCTGATCAGCGCGGCCACCAGCGGCGGGCTGAATTCGGCGGTGGGTTTCCAGGCCGCGAAGCAGCGGCCGATGGGGTTGTTGCTGAGTCAGGTGCTGGTGTTCGGCTGCTTGCTGGCGGCGCTGCTGACCTTGCTGGTGGTGGCGCTGACACGCGAATTCGGCAGCGAACTCGACATCACCACGCAACTCGGTTTACTGGCCTGGCTGTTATTGCTGGCGGTGCCGTTGACCGTACTCAAAAGTGGCTTGCTGACTTTGCACAACGCCTCGGGCGGCGTGGTCGCGTTCAATGCCTTGCGTCTGGTGGAATCCCTGGCGCCGCTGCTGCTGTTTCTGGCGCTGTTCTGGATGTGGAAAACCGCCGCCCTCGAAGCCGCGCTGATCAGTTGGCTGGCGGGTATCAGCCTGGTGGTGCTGGCGGGTTGGGTCTGGCTCAAGCGCGATCAGCCACTGAAGTTGCAATGGGACCGCGCCAGTCAAAATGAATTGCTGCGCTACAGCGCCCGCAGCCATCCGGACCTGCTGTTTCAGCAAGTCATCCTGCGCTCCGATTACCTGTTCATCGGCGCGCTGCTCGGCAGCACCGCGCTCGGGCATTACGCCATGGCCAGCGCGGCCGCCGAGTTGCTGTTGATCGTCCCGGAAGCGGTGACCACGCCGCTGATGAAACGCCTGCTGCAACAGGAAGAAGGCATCGACAAAGTCACGCCACTGGCGCTGCGCCTGACCGCCACGGTGATGCTCGGCGCGTGCCTGACCATGGCGGTGATCGGTGAATGGCTGATCGTCACGCTGTTCGGCGTGGCGTATCAACCGGCGTACCCGGCCCTGCTCGCGTTGCTGCCGGGCCTGCTCGGGCTGTGCTATGCGAGCATCCTGCGCCTGGACCTGCTGGGCAAAAATCGCCCCGGCACCATTTCGCTGCTGATGGGCCTCGCCGCGCTGCTCAACCTGGCGCTGAACCTGGTGCTGATCCCGGCGTACGGCATCGTTGGCGCGGCGGCGGCTTCGTCCATCGCGTATGTAGCGGTGACCCTTGCGCTGCTGGTGATGTATTGCCGCTTGAGCGGTGTGTCGGTCTGGCAAACCCTGATCATCCTGCCCAGCGATGTGACGCCGATGCTGCACATGCTGCAACGGAAATCGGCATGAGGTATTTCGCGCTGCTGGTCAGCCTCGGCCTGTCGCTCGACGCATATGCCGGGCCGATGCGCTGGGCCGATATCCGCGACGGCAGCTTGTACCTGCAACCGGATCGCCCCGACACGCTGACCGTTCGCTGGACCCCGGCGTGGCAAGCCGATGCCAACGAAGAACAGCTGTACCTGCTCGACGGCAAAGGCAAACTTCAGGCCGAGCGCAAGATCGCCGCCAGCGAAGCACGCGGCAGCCAGAGCTGGCCGCTGGCACCGAGTGCCGCCAGTTACCAACTGGAGATTCCGGGCTACAGCTTTCGTCGCTACCAGGTCGAACACGACGAACACACGGTGGCGCTGTTCGCCCCGGCCAAGGTGCATTTCAGCGCCGAAACCCGTGACGGCGACGAGTTGTATTTCAAGGTCGCAGCGGGCGAGCACGCGGTGCTGGCGGGCAAGTTCCACGGCGGCGTCAGCGCCCTGCAAGCGCAACGCGTCGGCGACGGCAAACAGCTGTCAGTGGCGCTGAAACCGTACCGGGCCTATTGGCAGTTCGATCAGGTCGAGTTGCCGGTCACGCAGAACGAACAAGTCTGGCGCCTGCACTTGCACGGCAGCGGCAAAGTCGCGTTCTGGCTCGACGGCACCGCCAACCTGTTCGCGCAGACTCCGCAGCAGCTCAAACCGCTGCGCGAGGACGCGGGCGACGTGCGTTTGGCCCTGAGCAACGACGTGCTCGGGCCGACGCCGAACCTGGGCATCGCCCTGCCTTACGTGATGCCGCCGCCCTCCAGTTACGCGCTGCTCGACGCGCTCAAACCCAAGGCTGGCGCCTACTACACCTTTGTCGACGTCACGGCGAAAAACCCGCATTACGAAGACGCGTTCCGTCAGGTGTATCAGGACCGTTTCGGCATCACCCAGGACATCACGCTGCTGGCCGGCAGCCAACGCCAGGCCGACTTGCGCGCCGACACCCTGAGCAACGCCGGGCTCGATGCCTGGCTAGCCGCGACCCGCGCCCTCGGCGGCAACGGCACGCATTACATCGGCTTTGCCGACGAGCCCAACCTCAACTACGCCAACTACGCGCAGTACCAAAGCATTTTCAACAGCATGGCCCGCCAGGTTCGCAGCAACCCGGCCAACGCCAAGGCCGGCGTGCGCATCGCGATGCCGGCCAGTTCACGGCTGGTCAATGGCCCATTCGCCGACAACGCGGCGGACAAGCGCGGCATCGATTGGGCCCGGCGTCTGCTGGCGGAATCCGGCCCGCAGATCGATGCGCTGGCCTGGCACGAATGGATGATCCGCGACTTGCTCGCGACGCGGGTCTACCGCGACAGCGTGCGCCGCGCCGCCGAGCTGGTGGGCCTTGATGCCAAGGGGCGGCCGCGCAAGGCCTTGTTGCTGGACCAGACCAACATGTCCAGCGGCTCCAGCCTGAGCCCCTACGATCAGGACACCCATTACGCCTCGCTGTGGTGGGCGTCGGTGGCGATCAATTCGGCGCAGGACGGGTTGCTGGAGATGCTCAACTGGTTCCAGGCCGCCGATGAGCCGAACTACCCCAAGGGCATGTTGAAGGTGCTCGGCGACGATCATTTCGAATTGAAACCGGTGGGCCTGGCCCAGCAGTTTATCCAGCAACACTGGCTGGGCAGCGTGATGCGTCTGGAGAACGACGCGTTCGAGGTGGACGCGCTGGCCATGGCCACCGATGCCCAGCGCAGTGTGCTCGGCGTGAACAAAGGCACGCGGCTCCAGCGTGTCAATCTGGCCGGGACCTCTTGCCCACTGAGCAAAGGTTCCTTGCGTTATTTCGGCGCCGACAATCGCAGCCGCGACGCGCCCTTCAACTGCCAAAACGGTCGCGTCAGCTTCGAGCTGCCAGGGCAAACCCTGTTCGCCCTGAGCTGGAGCGCCTCATGACCCTCATCGACACTGTTGCGCGCAGGCCGGGTGCCGCGCGTTGAAATGACGCCACTCACGGGTATTCCGTCAGGAGCACACAACATGAGCGTTTTGCACAAACTCAGCGAGCAGATCAAACAGAAAGGCCTGAGCGCCACCGTCAAGAAGGTGTGGAAGCACTACGTGTTTTTCCACCAGGAATTGTTGTGGATGGAGCGCGATCTGGTCAGTCCCGTGCCCCCGCACAAACTGCGGCCGTACCCGCCGCTGCGGGTCGAAACGATCACCCCGGAAAACGCCGTGGCCTTCAGCCAATACTTCGGCGACCGCGTCGAAACCATGGCCGAACTGGCGCGCGAGGGCTACACCGGGCAAATGCACCTCGACGATCAAGGTGATGCCGTGGCCTTCATCTGGGGCGCCGCGCGCAACTATTACGACAAGCATTACTACGGCTGCTGGTTCCCGGTGAAGCCCGGCGAATTCTTCGAGTTCGGCGGCGAACTGACCCGCGCCTATTGGGGCACTACGCTGTCGGTGGACCTGCAACTGGAACTGTGGAAAGCCATGCAGGCGCAGGGTTGCAACAAGGTGGTGGATGTCTGCGAGTTCCATAACATTCCGGCCCTCAAGCTGCACATTCGCATGGGGTATCAGGAGCAAGGGCGGATCATGAACGTGTACAACCTGTTCGGTTGGCGCTTCTACCGCGAAACCCGTTACACAGGCTCGCGGCTGGATGCCTTGCGCAAACCGGCCCGCGACCCTGTCCCAGCCTCGGCGACCTGACCTTATGGCGGCTCGATTTGAATGGCGCACTTCGCTGTGCGCCACGGACTTCCCGGCAGCGGCTTACGAAGCGCTGCGTCTGCGGGTGAAGGATCACACGCCGTTCAACACGCTGGCCTGGATGACCGCGTCGGAACAGGCGCTGACGGCTGGCCAGCGGTTGCACGTGTTGCTGGGCTGGCAAGGCGACGAGCTGGTGTTGTGCCTGCCGCTGGTGGCGTGCGTCGAGCGTTTCGCCGGGCTGCCGTTTCAGGTGTTGCACCACTTGGGCTATCCCCTCGCCGACCGCCTCGCGTTGCTCGCCAGCATGGACGCCGGGGACGTGCGCAAGGCGCTGGTCGAAATACGGCGGCACGTCCCGCATGCGTTGCTGCAACTCAACGAGTTGTCCGAACCGGTCGGCGAAGAAAGCCTGCTGAGCGAATGGATGGCCCACAGCTCGACCGGCGAACGGCGGATCAGTTGTCGAGTGCCGGTGCACGTGATCAGCGACGCCGACCATCAGGAAGTCTCCGGCGACCCGCGCTACAAACTGCGGCGCGCACGCAAACGCATCGCCGCGTGTGGCGCCCAGGTGCGGCGGATCACCCCCGACGCATCGACCATGGGCCCGTTGCTGCAGGCGATCAGCGAAGTCGAAGCGGTGAGCTGGAAAGGTGACGAAGGCGTCGGCATCTTCGCCGACGAGCGCCACCGACAATGGATGGACCGCGCCTTTACCGCCCTCGCCGCACAAGGCTTGGTGCGGGTGGTGGTGCTGGAACTCGACGGCCGCTGCATCAGCTATCGCCTGGGCTTGCTGGAGCAGGGGCGGCTGTACGATTACAACCTGGCGTTCCTGCCGCAATACGCCGATCTGGGCAGCGGCCGGGTGCTGCTCGAAGAGTGGATTCGCTGGGGGCTGGACGAGCACTGGCGCTGGATCGACGCTTCGCGGGTCAGCCTGGAAAACTCCAGCCATCAACTCCACGAGCGCATGACCGGGCAACTGGAACACTGGCGCTGGAGTTTCTATTCGTGGCGCCCGAGCGGCCTCGCATTGGGAGGGGCGCTGCGTTTCTGGCAGCGGCTCAAGCCTGGGGTGCAACGCTGGAAGGCCCGGCGTGCGGCGGCGGTCAAACCCGCAGCCGAGGCCGCGCCTGCCGCAAAAACGGCCACACCCGCCGCGCCGACAGAAAAAATCATGGAGGGAGAGCATGCCTCGCCAAGTCATAGTCAACGCTGACGATTTCGGGCTCAGTGCCTGCGAAAACGCGGTGATCCTCGGCGCGTTCCAGGCCGGCGTCATCAGCTCCGCCACGGCCATGGCCAACATGCCGGCCTTCGAAGCGGCGTGTGTGCTGGCCCGGCATCCGTTGCTGGAGGGGCGGATCGGCCTGCACTTCAACCTGACTTACGGCAAGCCCCTGAGCCAGTCGATTCTGCGTCGACGGTCCTTTTGCGACAGCGCCGGCGTGTTCGACCTCAACCTGCCCCGCCACCGCCTCTGGCTCAGTCGACTGGATCGCGAGGCGGTACTGGAAGAACTTGAAGCGCAATGGCAACGCTGCCTCGATAACGGCGTACGGCCGAGTCATCTCGATTCCCATCAACACGTGCACAACATCTGGCCGATTGGCGAAATCGTCGCCCGCTTCGCCGCGCGCCAAGGGGTTGCGGTGCGCCTGGCGCGCAATCTTGGGCAAAACCTCAGCCTGCCCAAGCGCGTGTTCAAGGACTTGCTCAATCGCCGTTTGAGCCGCCTGGCCGGGGCGACCGCCGACTACGTGTGCACCCCGGTGGACTTGCGCAACGCGGCGCCGCCGGTCGATGGCTTGCTGGAAATCGTCGCCCATCCGAATCAGCTCGGTGCCGATTTTGGCGATGCGTACCTCAATCAGGGTGAGTCGCTGAGTGCGCTGCTGGAACAACGCTTGCCGGGGGTAAAACGGGTCGCCTACAACGTAGTGGGCAAGTCGTTCAGCGACCGTGCGGAGACAATTCTGGAGTGAAAAATCACGCGTTTTTTTGACGCCTGAAAATGTGTCAGAACTGTTACACACATTGAAACAAATTGCCGGTGAAGCCAGTGCCATGGATTGGCCATCGTGATCTATACCCATCGTTACCGTCACCACGCACGGTCACATCCTTGGCTAAGGAGGGCTTCATGAACGTACTCGACAAGCTTCGCCAACGCATCAGACAAAAGGGCCTGGGACGAACATTCGGTACGTTGTGGAAGCGCTACGTGTTCTTCCATTGGGAACTGCTGTGGACGGAGCGCGATTTGATCAGCCCGGTGCCGGCGCACAAACTGCGCCCCTATTCCGGCTTGCGCCGGGTCACCATCACTGCGCAAAACGCCACGGCGTTCGGCAAGCATTTCGGTGACCGCGTCGACACCATGGCCGAACTCGCCGCCGAAGGTCACACCGGGCACATGTACCTGGACGACGACGGCCATGCGGTGGCGTTCATCTGGGGCAGCACCCGTGATTATCACGACCGTCACTATTACGGCTGCCGGTTCCCGGTCAAACCTGGAGAGTACTTCCAGTTCGGTGGTGAGTTGGCCCGCCCCTACTTTGGCACCCAGCTGTCGGTGGACGCTCAGGTCGAACTCTGGGAAACAATGGCCGCTCAAGGCTGCAACAAAGTGGTGGACGTCTGCGAAAGCCACAACGTCCCGGCGCTCAAACTGCACATCCGCATGGGCTACCACGAACAAAGTCGCATCACCCATGTCTATGGGCTGTTCGGCTTCTGGCGCTTCTACCGCGAAACCCGCTACACCGGCTCGCGCCTCGACCCGCTGCGCAAACCCGGCCAGCCCGTGGTCACGAGTGCGGCGCAGGCTTGATGGATGTCTGACAGCGCGGCGGTGTGTCATTCGCCGGCTGACATGATCAATCTTTAAAACCCAATAAAAATACATAAAAAAACCCTTTGCCTACCTGTCATATATGACAGCTAGGCAAGGGGTTTTTTATGTTCTAGTTTCGTTTCCGTAACGGTATGACTTCGCACGATTAAAGGAAAGCCAACCCGTAAGGATATGCAAAATGAAAAACACCATTCTGGCAATTACAACATTAACCGGGTCTCTCATTTATATAGGCAGTGCCGTCGGCCAAGAGCGTGCACCGACGCTGGAAAGCATCGGCCCAGCCGGTTATCAATACTGCGTGGCCAATGCCACAAACAATAATCAGAGCGCCGTCGGGATATGCTCCGCGGAAAAAGGCAACTCGCTTCAAGTGGCGTGGCTAAGGCATAAAACCGGCGAAATATTCGTCTTGCCGCCCTTGGCCTCCAATAAATCTTGTAGAGCACTGCGTATTTCCGAACAGGGCAAAATCTACGGCCTGTGCCTGGATGCCAGTGAAGTGAATATAAATGTGGTGTGGGATGGCTCCAGGCCAAGTTCCGCGCCCATTGCACTCAAGCCGGCGGGACAGGATAAAAGCGTCGCGGTTACCACGATGGGCAGCAGCAGTCTGGTCGGTCAAAGCTTTACCGAGGCAAACCAGAAAGGGCAATCGATGCCAGTGGTTTGGCGTTTCGACAGCGGTGTCGCCGAGCCGGTCACCGGATCTCGCGACAGTTGCGTGCCGACCTCAATGATGGAGTCGACCACGGGTTATACCTGGATATCGCTCAATTGCCCCGGTTCACCGAACAACTCAACAGCGAAAGTCGCCACCAAAAAGCCAAACAGTCCAACGTATGTGGTCACGGCTTTGCAACTTCCCGATAAAAGCACTCAGTGCACACTGGGTAATACCAATGATCCCGGCCAGACAATAGCTGTCTGCCACTTCCCGAATGGAGTACTTCGCACAACGTACTGGCAAACTATCGACAGCCCACCGACCTCACTGGATAAACCGCCCTACCCTCAAAATGCCCCGACCAAACTGAACAGTAGCGGGAATGCACTTATCGTCTATACCGACACTCGGGTTTACTTCGATGCACTTTGGAATATTTACCAGAACAAAGTCAGCACCATCACGCCCCTGCCTAAAACAGATACCCTGAGCACTATTGGCCCGGCCAATAACAACATTGTGTTGCTGAACACCCGCGACGCCCAAAACGTCGACCAGGGCGCTTTTTTGTCGAGGTCGCTTGAGACGGTCGGAATTGGCTTCTTCAAAGGCGGTAAAGCAAGTTATGTAAAAGAGATCAATCAGGACGGCAATTACGCGGTAGGTTCCGCGACCGGGGCCGACGGCAAGGAATATGCCATCGGTTTTGCTCTGTCTGACTCCGCCCTGAAACCGCCGATTCTGGAATCGGGCGCTGTTGTGATTCCGCCGGCGGTTGCGCCCTAGCGCCTTGATCACTTCATCAATGTAGAACGGCTGTCAGCTGCAACCGCTTCGCGGTTGGGCTTGCTGCGAACGCGATGGCTTTATGACGAGCGGGTAGACCGCATCGCGCCCTTCGCGAGCAAGCTCGCTCCCACATGAGATCTCCAGCACAGATCAAATTGTGGGAGCGGGCTTGCTCGCGAAGAGGCCATCCAAAGCACAGCATGTCTTACCGGAATGCCACAGGCTTGATGTTCGACTGGTAAAACTGCGTCGCGCCCTTCGCGAGCAAGCCCGCTCCCACAGGAATTGCGTAGGGCATCACCTTTTGTAAACGCCCCGGACCATTGTGGGAGCGGGCCGGCTCCGGGGAGTGTTCCTACAAAACGGGCATGCTGCCTACATACCTCTAGGAAAAAACACAGTCAGGCAAGGAACCGCCTGACGGCTTATCTGTATCCAAATGGATACATTTGAGTAATGAATTATCTTGTTGAGCAAACTATGATCTTTGCCGCTTGGCATGGCCGGCGGCGATAAATCCTCACAGCCCACGGACATCAGACGGGCAAAAAAAATGGCAAAGGAGGTTTAACCATGAGCCAGACTTTGACTACTTTCGATATGGCGGCGCTGCTGGACAGCGACGAAGCCATCAGCGAGTACCTTTCCCAAGTGCTTGCCGACGGTGACAACGAGGAGTTTCTTCGTGCGATCGGCTACGTGGTAAAAGCACGTGGAATGACACAAATAGCCAAAGACTCGGGAATGGGTCGCGAAAGCCTGTACAAGGCCTTCGCGCCGGGTGCAAAACCTCGCTTTGATACGGTCCTGAAAGTTATTCATGCCCTTGGAATTGATCTCTGCGCACAGCCGGGTCATTCGGTAAATCCATCGACGCACTGAAAGCCGCTTTTGCTAATTGACGCGATTGCAACACGGCAGTCAGAGTCTCATCCAGGCAGGAAAAATCCGCCTGGCCCACGGCGATCAACCGTTCCTGCCATTCGGCGGTGTCTTTGTGGTGTCGGGCGGAGTCGTTCCAGGCATCGCGGTTGCTGGCGATGGCTTTTTCGTTTGTTGGCACTTCCATTGCGCGCTCCAGATTCGGGTCTTGATTGACCGGCACGAGTCTAGATCAGCGCTTGGACCAAACCTGTTGGAAACTTGTAAACCGCACCTGCCGAACGCGTTCGCGCACGGCAGCTATAGTTAATGGCCTTGGGGAATTGCGCAAAAACCGAGTTCGCAGGTGTTGCCATGAAAAAAACCGATCTGACGTTGCTGTTCGCCCTTTGCCTGACCGCCACCACTGGCGTTTGCGCAGACGACACCCTGACGCCCACCACCGATTACAGCAGTGAGTTCAACTATTACGGCGCTGACCAGCCCTTCGCCCATCCCGTGCCGCCGTCCATCAGCACGGTGCCGCCGGGCTCGTACATCTCGACCTCGCCGCAGAACTTCATCCCGATTGCCAGCCAGCATGACTTCACCGACTCGCGCTTGCCGACGGTGGCCGATGCTTCCGTGCGGGTCTTCATCCGTTCCTACGACGCGGTGCACGGCGTCTACGTCAACGAAGAAGTGCTCGACCCGAGCTGCGTGCTCGAATGCCTGAGCCGGCAAGGCCCGGTGCTGCAATAGGCTTACCACTGGCGTTTATCGGGGCGCGCCAGGCCAAGCTTTTCGATCCGGTAACGCAGCATGTCGCGGCTCAGGCCTAGCAGCCGTGCCGACTTGGTGACGTTCCAGTCGGTTTTATCGAGCATCTTGCGCACCATGTCGCGCTCGACTTCCGGCAGGTTCATCGACTCGTTGCCGTTGTAGGTCGGGCGCGGTTCGTGGTGCTGCGCTTCCTGCATCACTGGCGGGTCATCGACCAGGCTCAGGCACACGTTCAATTGATGCGCGGCAATCGTCTCGTGCTGGGCCAGCAGCACGGTTTGCTCAAGCATGTTGCGCAACTCGCGCACGTTGCCCGGCCAGCTGTAGCTGAGCAGCAATTCCTCGGCCTGGTCGCTGAAATACAGGTTCGGCTTGCCATAACGCTTGCCGTGGACCGCCAGAAAATGCCGCGCTAGCACCAGGATGTCTTCGCCACGGGCGTACAGGCGCGGGACCTTGATCGAAATGATGCGCAAGCGGAAGAACAGGTCGCGGCGAAACTTGCCTTGCTGGACCATTTGTTCGAGGTTGCAGTTGGTGGCGCTGATCACCCGCAAATCGACTTTGCGCTCTTTCACCGAACCGACCCGGCGAATGGTGCGGTCTTCGAGCAACTTCAGCAGTTTGGCCTGCAGCAGCAGGTCCATTTCCCCGACTTCGTCGAGGAACAAGGTGCCGCCATCCGCCGCTTCCACCAAGCCGACACGGCGGTCCTTGGCGTCGGTGAACGCGCCCTTTTCGTGGCCGAACAGTTCGGATTCCACCAGGTTGGACGGAATCGAGGCGCAGTTGAATTCAATGAACGGTCCCTTGCTGCGCGGGCCGTCGAAGTGCAATGCGCGGGCCACCAGTTCCTTGCCGGTGCCGGTCTCGCCTTCGACCAATACGGGCGGCAGATCGGTGTTGGCCATGCGCCGCTCGGCGTCGAGCAACTGGGCGATGGTGCCTTTGAGATAAAGCATCGGCGCCGACTCACCAATCAACGCCTGCACGCCTGACTTCTGGGCTTCGCGCTCCTGATAAAACGACAGCGTGCGTTCCATTCGATCCGTCGCCAGCGCCTTGTCCAGCAGCAGCTTGAGTTCCGGTAACGCCACCGGTTTGGTCACGTAGTGAAACGCGCCCTCCTTCATCGCCACCACGGCGTCTTCGACATTGCCGTAACCGGTCATCATGATCACTTTCAGGTCCGGCGCGCTGATGCGCAGCTTCTGGATCAGGTCGTGACCGCTCATGCCCGGCAACGAGTTGTCGGTCAACACCACGTCCGGGGCGAACGTGCTCAGTTGCTCCAACGCCTCTTCAGCCGAGTGGCAGACCGTCACCTCGAAGTCTTTGCGCTCCAGGTAGGTCTGGATATTTTCGGCGAGGAGTTCATCATCCTCGACCAGCAATATGCTGTGCTCCATATTCCCCTCCCGTTGCCACTTTGAAGTTGAGACTGACGCGGGTTCCCTCCTGCTCTTGGCTGGTCAGTTCGACCGAGCCTTCAAACCGCTCCATTATTCGTTTGACCAACGCCAGGCCAACGCCGAGGCCGCCTGTCTTGGTGGTGAAAAACGGCTTGAAGACCATTTGCTGCTGCTGTTGGCTCATGCCTTTTCCGGTGTCGCTGAGGGTCATGCGCACATGCCCCGGCTGCGGTTGTTCGATCTCGATGGTCAGCGTGCCGCCCTTGGGCATAGCTTCCAGGGCGTTGGCAAACAGGCTATTGAGAATCTGCGTGAGCAGCACCTGTTGGCTGACGACTGGCGGACACGGCTGCGGGGTGAATTGCACGGCGATGTTCGAGCGCTTGATCTGCGGGTCAAAAGCACTGAGCGTATCGTCGATGGCCAGCAGCAAATCCACGGTTTCGTAGTCGTCGTTCACTGGTCGCAGCGACACCAGCAATTCCCGAACCCAGCGCGACATGCGATCCACCTGATTGATGATGTCGCCGATGTTTTTCTGCGCGCTCTGGCTGGCGATTTCCTGGGCCAGTTCAGCGCTGGATCGAATGTTCGCCAGCGGGTTGCGCAGGCTGTGCGCGACCGCCGAGGACATCTCCCCCAGCGCGACAAAGGTTTCATTGGCGATCAGCTGTTTTTGCTGGCTCTCCAGCAACATCGCCGCCCGCCGCACAATCCAGAACAACCCCAGATAAATGGCCGCGCCGCCAAGCACCGTGGCCATCCAGATCGCCTTGAAGCCGCGCTGGATGCGCTCCACCAGGTCCACCGGTTCCTTGTAGATTTCGACCATCGCCATCACTTTGCTTTTGTCGGCATTGAACATCGGAATGTAGTTCTCGATGAACAGGTATTCAGGTTCACGCAGCAGCTTTTGTTCGGGCCGTTCCTCGTCGATTTCGTGGTAACTGGTGGAGACCAGCGTCTTCATTTCAAACGATTCATTCAGTTCATCGTCGTCCTCGATGCGCATGCCGATCATCTCGGGGTTGGTCGACCAGACGATAGTGCGGTCCAGGGCGTAGACGTTGGCCAGCAAAATGTCCGGCAGATGCTCCACATGGTCGAGAAACTCGATGCGTGAAGCGGCGCGCGAAGCCGGGTTGACGTCGGGGTACAAGGCGTCCTGGCGCGGGTCGAGCATTTCGCCCATGGTCCGTTTTGGGCTGATCCAGGCATGGCGAATTTCGGCATCGCCAATCGCCTGGATGAATTGCGCCGTCAGCATCGAATCGCGCTCGATGCTCTCGGTCACCACGAACCGCGTGGAAATGTAGCCCAGCCCCAGCGCCACGGCGGCGATGATCAGAAAGCTGCCCAGTGAAAACCAGCGCAACAGATTGAACTGTCCGCGTTTGCAGGGCCCCTCTGCTGCCGACGAGGCCGGCGCAGGTACTTTTTGTTGTTCTGGTAGCTGCATTGGGTTGTCCCGGATGCTTGCATCTGGCCTTTTCCAGCCGTCTCTGCGATCAGTGTAGGTGGCAATGATCGTGACAGACGGCTCCAATGATTGTATTTCGCCGCTATTGCGCCTGCGCCGCTTGCAGCGGCTGCTGGCGGTCGGTTTCTTCCTGTAGAAATTCGATGATCGACTGCGCCGACTGCTCGTCCATGCGCACGTTGGGCATCGGGATCTTGTCGAAACGTTCAAACAACTCCATCGCAATCGGGTCCTTCTCCGCGAGCATGCGGTCCGGCTCGCGAATCCAGCGCTTGAGCCAGGCCGGGGCGCGTTGCCGGGTCACGCCGATCAGGTCCGGGCCGATGCTGCGCATGCCGATGCCCTGGCCGTCCATCGGGCCCAGGCTGTGGCACGACGCGCAGCGGGTGCGGAACAGTTCTTCGCCGTTGCTGGGTGGGCGAATCTCTGGTGCGTTGGCGTAGCTTTCTTCGGCGCTGGCCCTCTTCCAGTTCTGCAAGGTGTTAGCCAACTGATCGGCCAGAATCCACGGATTTTCGAACGGTGAGGCTTTCATCCAGCGGCCCGTGGACTGGTTGCCGACAATCAGGCTCAGGTTATGGTCCTTGCTGCGGCCGTTATCGACACCTTCGATGAACAGCCCGAGCTTCTTGCGCAGGTCGGTGACGTCGGCGAATTCGCCGGTGAGGAATTTCCAGCCCGGCCCGACCTTGAACCGCTGCGCGTAGGCCTTGAGCACTTCGGGGGTATCGCTCAAGGGATCGATGCTGATGGAGTAGAAAAAAATGTCCTGCCCGACGCGGTCACCGAGCAGTTTTTGCACTTGGCGCAAGCGTGCGGTTTCCAACGGGCAGGAGTCGCTGCACGAGGTGAAGATGAAGTTGATCACCACCACTTTGTCTTTGATCAGGTCGTCAAAAAAATGCACCTGCCGACCGTCCTGATCGGTCAGCAGGGTATTGGGGAAATAGTCGCTGCCCCAGGGGGTTGCCGATTCCGTTGGCGCCCCGGCATTTTCCAGAGCGCCTTCATGCGCGAGCAGCACCTGACTGGCCAGCAAACACGTGACCAGCACCAAGATCAGGTGCATACCCAAGGCGCGGGAGCGCGGCGTGTGCGGTGACGTGTCGGCTCCCCGGCGGTTCATTTTTTCACCGTCACTTGTGGGCCGAAGCCATCGCCATTACGGAAGGTTGGCAACGCGGCGGAGTTGACATAGCGCACGCCATCCCAGCTCGGCAGCGGTGTCGGCATCAACTGGAATTGCCCTGGATGCTCGATGTCCCAGCGCAGCAGCATCGAGTTGTCCTCGTGCTGGGTGTTGTGACAGTGCTCCATGTACGTCCCGGCGAATTCGCGGAAGTTGATCGCCATCTCGACGCTGTCCAGGCCATCGTTTTCCGAACCGATGCGGTACACGTCCTTGCGCGCCCATTTTTCCCATTCCGGTGGCGCCTTGCCGCCGCGACTGAGGATGATCCCCTCTTCGAAGTGCACGTGCACCGGGTGGCTCCAGCCCTTGCCGCCGGCCTTGATGTTCCACACTTCCAGGGTGCCGAACCCGGCCGTGCCGGCATCGGTAGGACCGTTTTTCAATTGGGTGGCAGTGTTCAAGCGCCGTGGGTCCATGTGGAAGCCGAAACCGCCGTCAGTCTTGACCGTCCAGGGCGCTTCATCGGTGCCGTCGGACCGGCCAAACGTGAAGGTGCGGTGGCGGGCGTTGGCCAGCAATGCCTTGTCGGCCGCGGTGTCACGATGAATCTTCAGCGGGATCATCACCAGGCCTTCAGCCTTGCCCGGTTTGGCCGGCTCGTACAGCGCCGGGTCCATGGCCAGGTCCTGACCGGTGTAGGCCTTGACGTTGAGTTGCAACACCTTGCCCACCGCCGGATCGCCCTTGTCCCACTGCGGGCCTTTGCTGCTCTGCTTGATCACCGCCAGGTATTTCTCCGACAGCACGTCGGCCAGCGAGATAGCGTCTTTCGGGCCTTTGCCGTCGTCATGGGCCAGCAGGTTGACGAAGAAAATCTTGTCCCCTGGCTTGATGCCGTTTTTGGCGAAGTTGACGATGATGTCGAAGCGCTCGGCAATGCCCTGGGTAGGCAGGATTGCGTTGTGGTTCTGTTTATCGCCGTCGGCGTCGAGGTCCATGGTGCCGTCGAAAGGCACGCTGTGTTCCATGATGTTGCCGTCGTTGGCAATCATGTGGAACGGCACTCGGGCATAGGACAGACCCGAACCCTTGGGCCCCTGGAACTCGCCGCTGGAGCCCTTGATTTCACGCACCAGCGCCCATTTGTAGTAACGCGAGACCGAGCCGTTGAGCATGCGGAACCGGTAACTGCGGGCGCGTACATCCAGGGCCGGTTTCCACTGCCAGTTGACCATCACCTGATCGCCGAGGAAGCCGTCGGTGTTGAACGGGTTGAACCACAATTGGCCGTTCTGATCCCAGGCCTTGTCGGCAAACACCAGGTTGACGTCGTAGTCGCGATTACCCCAAGGCAAGGCGCTGCCGCTGGGGAAACGCAGGTTGACGCCGTCGTTCACCGATTCGTTGCCACGGTCGAGGGCGCTGTAATAGTTCATCATCGCCGCGTTGCCCTTGTAGACGTTTTGCGCGGTGAAATCGAGCATGTGGTCGTGGAACCAGTGGGTGCTCATGGTTTCACGCCAGTCGCCACGGATCTTGATCGTGCCGTTCTCGCAGGTCTTGCGGCTGGGGTTGATGTCGTTGGTCCACAGGGTTTCGCCCGGCGAGCATGGGAACGCTGCGCGTGGGTCATGGGCGTCGGTGTTGATGGTGTCGTAGCCGGCCAACTGGATCGGCCAGCGATAGTCGTAATACTGCCCCGGGAAGAAAAACGCGTTGGCATAGCCGTCGCTTTCCGCCGGTGCGTGACCGTTGTGTTCATGGGTGCTGATGGTGTGCAGGCCAAAACCCATGTTGGCCGACGGGTCGATGGGCAAGCCGTTGTAATGACGCATCAACACCGGTTGACCGTAGCGCACCATCAGCAATTTGGGCGGCAAGGTGCCGTCGAAGGTCCAGACCGAGTTGTGATTCTGCACCGGCATGTTCGGGTGGAAACGCGCATCGACGCCTTTGGCGGTGCCTTCCGTTGCCGGCACACCGGCGACGTTGTGATAGAGGCCACCGGGGCCGAATTCGCCGACGGCATACCCATGCATCTGCCGACTGTCACGCCAACCGCTGTTGACCCGCGCCCCGGTTTGTACGGTTTTGTAGGCCAGTTGCGGGTAGAACTCGTTCCAGCGCTGGTGCGACCAGCCTTTTCCTGGCGGACGGCCTTCAGCCGAAGAACCGATATGGCGATTGAGGAACACTTCAATCTGCGATTGCCACGGGTTGCGGTCTACCACGTTGGAGAACTGACTCGGAAACGGCGTCAGCCCCGGTTGCCGCAAGAAAGCATCGAGGGCCGCGCTCGGCGGCGCACTGCGGGCGGCGTTGGTCGGGTCTTGCTGCGGCAACGGGCCAATAGCGGCCGGTGGAAATCCCAACGGCGCCGCCGGTGTGGTGGGGTCGAGTTTTTCCGGGCCGAACTCTTCAAACAGCACCAGCTGTTGGGTGAACGGCTGCGCGCCAAACAATGGGCTCGGCTTGCCGTTGGTGGGGTAATTGAAACTGGTTTGCACCGCTGGCGGCAGAACGTTTTCCTTACGGGTGTCGTTGCGGCTGCCTTTGACGCCATCGGGCAGGTCGAAGGAATCTTCGTTGGCCTCGGGCATGGTCAAAATGGCATTCAACGCCGCCGGTTCGTCAGCCGGTTCGTCGTAATAAGCCGAAGGGTCCGACGGTTCTGGCTGTCGCTCATCATCGATGGGACTGGCGCGCAGTGTCGCTGAGCCCAGCGTCATTGTCAGAACGACGCTCAGGGGCGTCATCAGGCCGAACCACTTGAAGGGGTAACGCGCTTTTCTGTCCATCACCAGCCGCCTCGAAGTCATGAAGGGGGTGATGGGGGTTTTGCAAAGAGCCCGCCAAATTTGTAACTACTTTATACAAAAGTATTAATACCCGGCAAAACAATGGCTTATCAACATCAATCTGCCATACCTCACAAAAGTGACTGGGGCTTGACACCCGCTACCGGGGAAAGTTCGCCCCCAGTTTCAGGGAATCCGTTTGAACGACAGACGGACAGTCGTGCCCTGGCCTTCCCGGCTGCCCAGGGTCACCGAGCCGCCAAAACGCTCCATGATCCGTTTGACCAGCACCAGCCCGACACCGAGCCCGCCTTGCTTGGTGGTGAAAAACGGACGGAACGCCAGGCTGCGCTGTTCTTCGCTCATGCCTTTGCCAGTGTCGCTGATGACCACGCAAACCATCCTCGCGTCGACCGGCTCCAGCGTGATGCTCAGCGTGCCGCCCCGGTCCATCGCTTCCACGGCATTGGCCAGCAAACTGTTGAGAATTTGCGTGAGCTGCATTTGCTGGCTCACGACCATCGGCGTCTCCAGTGGCGCAAACACCAGATGAACATTGGCCCTGGCGATTTGCAGTTCGAAGGCCATCAAGCTGTCGTGCAGCGCCGCCACCAGGTTCACCGGCTCGGCCTCGTCGTTGAGCGGACGCAACGATTGCAGCAATTCGCGGACCCATTTCGACATGCGGTCGACCTGACCGATGATGTCGTTGATGTTCTTGCGCGCCGGACCGCTGTCGAATTCCAGGGCCAGCTCGGCGCTGGAACGAATAGTCGCCAGCGGGTTGCGCAAGCTGTGGGCCACCGCCGAAGACATCTCGCCGAGGGCCACGTAGGTTTCGTTGGTGATCAATTGTTGCTGCTGCGCGGCCAACAGGTTCGCCGCCCGCCGCACGATCCAGTACAACCCCAGGTAAATCAGGCCGCCGCCCAGCGCGGTGGCCAGCCAGATCAGCGCCAGTCCGCGCTCCATGCGGTCGATCAGGTCCTTGGGCTCTTTGTAGATCTCGACCATCGCGGTGACGGTGTCGCCGTCGGCGTCGAACAGCGGAATGTAGTTCTCGATGAAAATGTAGTCCGGCGGGGTGATGAACTTCTGCTCCATCCGCGCATGGTCGACGTCGTGATAACTGGCCGACACCGGGGTCTTGGAGGAAAACGCCTGATCCAGATCGTCGTCGGTATCAATCGTGGTGCCCATCAACGCCGGGTTGGTCGACCAGATCACCATGCGGTCAGGGGCATAGATGTTGGCGAGGATCACGTCCGGCAGGTGTTCGATGTGGTCGAGAAACTCACCCCGGGCACTGGCGCGGGCCAGTGGGTCGACCTCGGGAAAGTTCTTGTCCTGACGCGGGTCGAGCAGCTCGCCCATGGTCCGCACGTTGGGAATCGACACATGGCGGACCTCGGCCGAGGCAATCGCCTGAATGAATTGCGAGGTCAGCAACGCATCGCGCTGCACGCTTTCGGTAAGCACAAACCGCGTGGACACCGCCCCTAACGCCACCGCCACCGTGCCGATCACGGCCATGCTGATCAGCGAAAACCAACGCAGCAGATTGAACGGCTGCTTGCGCGAGCTCAGACGAATATCGCCCTCTTCTTGCTGGAGGGAGGTGGTCAGAATATTCATGGGTGTTGTTCCAGGGTCGCCCTATAGGGTTATAGCCCACTGCGGGGTGTTTGCCCGGTGTCGGGGGTTTTGGCCCTGGATTGGTGGCAAGTGCCCTTTCGGGACGTAACTTTTACACGGGAGATATCGGCGCTTAGTAAACCTGACATTCCTTATAGGAAATGTCTGAAACAGGACCCCGGGCAAATTTTTGCATTGAGGTAATGGATTTATTCCCGCACCATCCGCCCCTGCTTATCCAACGGACGGAATTCAAGGCATGCAGGACGCGAACGCAATTCATATTTCCCTGACCCTCGAAGGCGTTTCCACCGACCTGCAAGTGCTCAGCTTCGTCGGTCGCGAAACCCTCAATCAGCCCTTCTGTTTCGACATCGAACTGGTCAGCAGCCGCCCCGACCTGAAACTCGAAGAGTTACTGCACAC